>JAQVWS010000172.1 GCA_028709585.1 Syntrophomonas sp.
TGAACAGAACCTGCGGTCAAGGCATTACTAGTAACTTTACCCAGATGGTTTAAATGTAATAAAGCATTGGCCAATGGAGCATCACCCAATTCTGACCAGACCAAATTGCGCCTGCGCCCGTGCCGGGCCTCTAACTCGGCTATGCGCTGGCGAGCCTCATGAGGTGGTATTGATGTAAATAGATTGAGTTCCTGGCGCAATGATGCTTCCTGTTCCTCATTCCATTGTGGCCAGCCATCAAAAGAACCATCACTGGCAGCCCAAAATATGTTCTCATCAGGAGGTTTGCATTTACGAATTTGTACAGGTATTCCCGGATACTTTCGGGGTGCTTCACAATATCTATCCCAGACAGCACTCCAGGGACCTTCGTGTGCAGCTAACCTCATAGCACCTGCCAATATGCCTTCCTTCTGGGGATTAAAAGCCAACTGTGATTTACAGACTTCTATGAATGCGTTCCATTCCTGCAGCGCACGATTTTGCTGGAATGCATCTCCGCGGTCAAGCCATTGTAGCAGGTCTTTTACGGGATCACCCCCAACCAGGAGGGTATGAAAATAATCCTTATCCAGGCGTTTACCGGCCAGCAATTCGATATCTTCGTCCATAAGCTGGTATAAGGCCAACTGCATGGCATTTTTGGATTCACTGTCCTGAGCTACATCCAGATTTAACCCACCCTGATCAGACTTTAGAAACGCCAGAACCGTCCAATCTTTAGCATTGGCCTGGATCCACATAGTCCCTCGATACTGCAGTTCGGCCAGTGGTTTAAGATGATCGGGACAGTTTTCCACATCCCTTAGTTGAGGTCGGCTAATGCCTGGGAGATAGATAACGGGAATGCGATTTGTAATATCGTATACGTCAGGATAGATACCAGCCAGGATACAACGCAGCCAAATTGCCGGGCCAGTTCTTTTTTCCGGTTCAAAAGTTCCCAGGACCAATAATTCAGGCATTTCCAGCTGTATTCGGGGTATTACCGATTCCCACTGGCGTTCTTTATCAGGCCAAAGAATACAAGCTGGAGCAGCCTGCAACTCCGGGTTATAAGTGGCGGCTGATCGTACACTATTTATTAATGTTTCTACTATACGCATTGCTACCTACCTCAATTTCCGAGCTGCTTGTTTTTCTTCAAGGCTTAAATGGTGGTCGTTGATGCGATCTCCGTTAAATAGATGATACCAGGGAGCAGATTCTACGTCTTTGCCCCGATCCTTACCCCAGGTAATGTTAAGCTGGGGTTTCTTATTATATCTTAGTACCTCAGCCTTCATGAACGGCCTGATGTTAAGGCGTACACCATCATTCAGGTCGGGTTCCCAACCTATCGGTTGTTCAGATATAGGCTTCCAGCGCACAAATATATCATAGGGCTTTTCGCCTTCCAGGATAAGCTCCAGCCGTTTTTTCAGATTCTCCGCTGCAGCCAATTTCTCTTCTGCACCGTCGACACCATTATTGCGATCCTGCTTCTGACGGGCGATCCAATCCCCCAGATAGGTATATGTAAGGGTTTCGAGATTTTTATGATCAAGTTTATGGTAATTAACCAGGGCGGCAAACCCATCTCGAAGCCCGTCCCAGATATGCCAGATGAACGGCCGGTGGTGGAATAGTTTACAATGTTGCAAGAAGAATTTATCCCGGAGCCAGGTTTCCAGCGATTTACCTGCATGGTCAGCCTGGGCTAGCAAATCTGACAAAGTATCGGGGGTCCATTTATCGCCATAGGCTTTAACCAACAGGTTCAAGAGGCGCTCATCCGCCGGAGCCTCTCCTCGCACCGCGGGGATGCATATAATGCCATCCTCGTCTGCATATTCAGTCAAAGCTTCAGATCGTCTTACTAATTCCCGGGCTTCTTCCGAAAGCTCCATTTCAGGGTCTAACTCTGCCGGCCATTGATAACCCAGCAGTCGCGCAACTGCCACCTGTAACGGTGCTTCGCTTTTTGCGGGATGACCGTAAAAAATCCACTGGGTGGGTTTGTCGGAGTAGGGTTGGGGTAAACCGGTTTGATATTTTTCATCCGCTACTGACTGCCAGTATTCCAGGTCGAAGGGGACTTTTACTAAGGTTGCATTGGTCACATTAAGTTTTTGGTCTATCTTACGAACCGCTTCATGATAATCGGGTGATTGGCAGTAAAGCCAAATGGGTAATACATATTCTTGGTTTATGGGATAAATAACCGCAATATTACTATCGAAGGTTTCCCCTGTATAAATAGAAACTGGTAAAGATCTCATTTGACTTATACCAATGCCTTTCTTTCCCCATGCTTTATTTCCTCGTTGATCGCTATCGTGTAAGCGGTCTCTTCTAATCCATGCTTCTTCTCGCAAATGTCCTTCCTTTCGATCAAAGTAGATAATTTGATCCAAACCCCCAAATGCGGTGTTTTCATTTACTGTAGTCTGCTGAAAAGTCCATAATTCATCTTTATTCTTTATTTCCCAGAATTTTCTTTGAAACCGAGGTGAATCTCCATTCAACACTCCTGCTAAACAATCACAATATTTATTCAATAGTGATGCATCTAACATTGGCTCCAACACAATTCGTGCATCCGGATTATCCAGTTGCTTAACCTGGTCCACCTGCTTAATCTCATCTATCCGGAGCAACTCTGCTTTCTCCATAGGTGTGCGGGGTTCAGATACATCTATACCGCTAATTTGTCCCCCGGGCTTTGAAAACTGACCTGTTCCTTCTTGGATACCCCTGCTTAGTACTAATAGAATGGCCTTAACTACTTCCCCGCTGATAGTATCAAATGCTCCTGATCCAAGCCTGGCAAGTAATTGCCAAATCTCTTGTTTTAGAAGTTTCTCGCGAAACTTTTTGTAGGTGGTTAAAAACAACCAATTCTGGGGCAAGACAATGCTGGTAGTCCCACCTGTATAGCAGAGGTCCAAACAGCGATCCAAAAATACCGTGGCCAAATCATTTTTAGCTTCCGAATAATATGTATCACAGAAGTCCTTAAGGCGGTCGCTCTGTTTACCGCGGGCCAGATAAGGCACATTGGTTATAACCAGGTGATACTGCTCAGATAAAATAGCCGCTGCCTGCACCATACCCTGAGCTACCACTCCAGCTTCCCGCTCCTCATCCGACCGTTCCTTTTTTAACGCCTGTTGGATACCTGCTGCCAGACCATCCCATTCCATAATTTTACCGGCATCACTGCGGCGCTGACCAATAAAGCTGCCCAATAGCGGAGCATCTTTGAATTCTTCATACATAAGCCCCAAAGATGAACGCAGCTTTTGATCTCCATTGGCTAATTTTTGCCACTCTTCTTTGGAAATACTAATAGACAAACCGGAACAGGCAATGTTCATTGGCGGAAGTTGACGGTAGCCACCAGCCCCGGGATAGCGCCAGGCATTTAAAGCTAGAGCAAAGGCCGCTATTTCAGTAACCCGCTGGTCGATATCCAGTCCATGTAGATTATCCTTTATAACTGATTCCACGGCTTCCTCGGCGGTCAATCCCTCTAATTCCATCTGCATAGGAACCAGCATTAAAAAGATGGCCACCAGGAAGTGTCCTGATCCACAGCAGGGATCAAGTATTCTCAACTCGCTTAATTTATCCGGCCAGCCTTCAAAATTACCGCCCGCCGGCGTCCACACTCCGTCATCATTTTGAACGAACCGCAGGTATTCCAATGGAACACCTGGCAATGCAGCTATTTGCCGCAGTTCTTCCTCACT
>JAQVWS010000044.1 GCA_028709585.1 Syntrophomonas sp.
CAACCGGCATAAGCTAGGTGACTTTAAAGCCAGGCTCGGTAAGTACGCGGCTGATATACAGCTTAAACCTAACCGGCCCAAAACCCTCCGGGTAGACATGGAAATTGAAGAAGAGGATATATGTGAACAATTAATGGAAGAGATTGAACTGCTGAAGCCTTTTGGCGAAGGTAATCCCGCTCCCCGTTTTTTAATGCGGGCCAGCACAATTAACAATCCCTTATGGGTAGGTGATAACCGGGCTCATTTAAAATTTAAAACCGGATTAAACCATATTGAGGCAATTGCTTTCAACCGGACTGATATGAACGAGTATCCACTGCATATGTCCAGTCAGGATCTGCTTTTTGAAATTGATATAAATGAGTTTAGGGGCAAGAGAAGCTTACAGCTTAAAATCAAAGATCTAAAATCTTCAATTGAACTTGATTCTTGTGAATCCTCGGGCAGGGAATCTGATCAGACCAGGATTAGCTTAAAGCGTATTGTGGAGGAAATAAAAGAAAAGTGCCCAGTTGTGCTGATTTATCCAACCTATCGCAGCTTGGTGAAACACCAGGCAGTTTTAGCATACTACCTTAATCATGAAAACATACAGCCCTTGCACGGGCATCTTGGTATAGAGGAAAGGGCTTATGCTCTGAATCAGCTAATCAAAGGAACCGGTAAAGTTTTTCCTATAACCCAGCCATTACTGGACTACTTCCTGAACAGATATGACCTGCCGCTTAACCTGCGGTACGTAATTCGTTTGTGGCCTCTTGATATAATCGGTGCTGATCCGTTAAATAATAATCAACTGGAGATAATGACAATTAGGGATAAATTTAACCATATACTATACCACCGTAAAGAAATACCAATAATTAGCGCCAGATATTTTGTATATGCCAACCTGGCCAAGACCATCAACACCTGGCGGGAAAAATATCCCTATCTCAAGGCCGAAGCGGGGCTGAAGGATATGAAACAAAGACGAGCGGTGCGGCGTGAATTCATTGAGGCAGGCACAGGAATTCTGGTTAGCGATGGTACTCATACCTCTGGATGGTCTGGCTTTGGCAGCGTTGATGAGGTAATTTTAGCTGATTCTCCTTTGGGGAGTTATGAACTGACACCTTTGAGGGATTGGCTGCCAAATAATAATGAGGTTAAAATCGGGGTGGCTTTTGATAGAACCAGTATAGAACGCAATCAAAAATATCTGCACCAGCTGTACCCGGATGCAGATACAGTTCAAGAAGTGTTTGATTTCTACAAAGACAATAAAGCCAGATTAAGATCGGTTAGTATTGATGAACTGTCTGGCAAGATAAATTCAGGCCTGCACCGGAAGTATTCACGGCTGAATATTCTGTCGATAGTGCGGATCCTGGCGGATTTAGGCTTGTGCAGGTTTGAGAAAAGCGGTAGTATTATGGCAATAAACCCCTTGAATAATAATAATTCGCTAAGCAGTATAATTGATTCTCCCTATTATAGGGAGGGTTTAGCTGAAAAGAAGGCTCTGCTAGAATGGGAGAATAAACTAAAAAATTCTATGGTATGGTGATATGATGGGCCCCCAAAAGATATTGGATAGAGTAAAAGAATATGATCCCAATGCTGATTTTGAATTAATCGCCAAGGCATATAATTATGCCGTTATTGCCCATGGAAATCAAAAGAGGATATCGGGAGAGCCGTATATAATACATCCGGTTGAAGTAGCAATGATATTGACCCGCATTGAAATGGACAGCGCTTCAATCTGTGCGGCGCTTTTACACGACGTGATTGAAGATACTAATTTTGGATATCAAAACCTGGAGATAGAATTTGGGGAAGAAATAGCTCTTATAGTTGATGGGGTTACCAAACTCAGCCGGATTGACTTTAAATCCCGGGAAGAAGCTCAGGTTGAAAATCTGCGCAAGATGTTCCTGGCAATGGCCAAAGACATAAGGGTAGTACTAATAAAACTGGCCGATCGCCTGCACAACATGCGCACCCTAAACTTTCAACCGGAGCACAAACAAAGGGAGATATCTCATGAAACTATGGATATTTTTGCGCCCCTGGCTCATCGTTTGGGCGTATTTAAATTTAAATGGGAATTAGAAGATCTAGCGTTTTTGTACCTTGAGCCGCAAATGTACTTCGAAGTAGCCAAAAGACTTAAAACCAAACGAAAAGAACGGGAAGAATATGTACATAATCTAATTCAACAAATTAAAAACGGCCTTGAACAGATAGGAATACAGGGAGATATTGCCGGTCGTCCCAAAAATATTTATAGTATTTATAAAAAAATGCTCAAGCAGAACAAAACCATTGATGAGATATATGACAAGATAGCCATTCGGGTGGTGGTAGACAGTGTGCCTGCCTGTTATGGAGTATTAGGCATTATTCACACTATTTGGAAACCGCTTCCCGGACGTTTCAAAGACTATATTGCCACTCCCAAACCTAATATGTATCAATCTCTGCATACGACTCTAATCGGTCAAGGCGGTGAACCATTTGAGGTACAGATTCGGACCTGGGAGATGCATGCTATAGCTGAATCGGGAATTGCAGCTCATTGGCACTATAAAGAGGAAGGCAATGCCAAGGATCGGGACAAGAAGTTTGATGAGAAATTGGCCTGGCTGCGACGCATTCTTGAATGGCAGCAGGATGTAAACGATAATTCGGAGTTTATGGAATCACTAAAAACTGATCTTTTTGATGATACGGTTTTTATTTTCACACCTAAGGGAGCAGTTATTGAGCTTCCCAAGGGCTCTTGCCCGGTAGATTTTGCCTATCGCGTACATACCGAAGTGGGACATAAATGCACCGGAGCAAGGGTAAACGGTCGGATTGTGCCCCTTGACTTTCAGCTAAGCAACGGCGATATTGTTGAGATTATAACCTCCAAAAGTTCTAGTGGACCTACCCGCGGATGGCTGAACTTTGTAAAAACATCATCAGCCCGCAGCCGCATAAAACAATGGTTTAAACGAGGTCAGCGCCAGGAGTATATAATTAAAGGTCATGATTTTTTAGAAAACGAATTAAAAAAACGCCATCTGGACCCCAAAGAATTGTTGAAAGATGCTAAATTGCTGGAGATTATAGGCCGCTTTTCTCTGCAATCGATAGATGATCTATATGCGGCGGTAGGTGATGGCAGCCTGACCGCCAATCAGGTCATAAATAAAATAAAAGAGGTCTATTTTCAAGATACTCGGGTTGAGGACATCATTAATATTCCAGCTAAGACTATAACCCGGCCTGCCCGGGAAAGAGAGTCCAAGGCGCTTAAAATAAAAGGGGTCGATGATGTTGTTATCAGGCTGGCTCATTGCTGCAATCCCTTGCCAGGCGATGAGGTTTTGGGATATATTACCAGGGGAAGAGGGGTATCGGTACATCGTCAGGATTGTCCTAATCTGCAAAACTATTTGCGTAATGAAAATGACAGAGTAATGGAAGTGGAGTGGGCAGCGGAGAGAGGGATATACGTGGTAGAATTGGAGGTTGGCGCTATTGATAGACCCCGCTTAACTTCCGATGTAATAACTATAATCGCTGATATGAAGATAAATGTTACCTCAGTCTTTTCCAGAGTTACCAAGAATGGCCTGGCAGTTATGAATATTAAGCTGGAAATCATGGATATGGGTCACTTTAATGCAGTTAAGCAGCGAATACAAAAAGTAAAAGGTATAATAGAAGTAAGAAGAGTATTGCCGGGAGAAACTAAAAGCGAATAAGTGCTGTGTGTTCATCAGGCAATCAAAATAGATTAGGAGGGTATATTTGTGATTTTAAAGGGCATTGAAATCAGCAGCATGGGACAGAATTGTTATATTGTAGGTTGTGAGGAGACCAGGGAAGTGGCCGTTATAGACCCGGGAGGAGATGCCAGATCTATTATCAATCTGTTAAAACAGAACGATTTAAAGGCCATTTACATTATTAATACCCATGGACATATAGACCATATTGGCGGAAACCGGGGAGTTAAAGAAGAGACCGGGGCACAGATACTGGTCCATGAGCAAGATGCCAAGATGTTAATTAATCCTGCGTCTAATTTTTCATTTTTAATGGGTTCCAGAGTAACCAGCCCCCCAGCAGATAAATTTATTGACCAAGGTGATATCATAAAAATTGGCAATACGGTGGAATTAGAGGTTATCCATACCCCCGGACACAGCCTGGGAGGTATATGTCTTAAGACCGGCAATATAATTTTTGTAGGCGATACCTTGTTTCATGGCTCCATCGGCAGAACTGATTTTCCGGGTGGATCATACGAACAATTGATTAATAATATAAAAGAGAAGCTGCTTTGTTATGATGATGAGGTAACAGCCTATCCTGGTCACGGCCCGGCTACGACTATCGGTTTTGAAAGAAAGCATAATCCTTTCTTGAAGTAATAATTCAAAAACCACATGTAAACCACCAAGCTTCTTATCCCTCCGAGGAATGGAAGCTTTCTCTTTTCCTAATACGTAAAACAATAATATAGCCCGGTTATGAGAAACACCATTTGCAAAAAAATATTTTGGAACAAGGATTTCCGGCTGTCTAAAGTCATAAGCCGCAGTCATTCTGGGAGAGCAAACGATGATTAATAGCTTTGATTCTAAAGAAATGGTGAATCCTCTGTGGATTGATATTCAACCTCCCGGTTTGTTTAACATCTTGCAGAGCTTAATAAGAATGGCCTTTCCAAACCGTGAACTACGAGAGGGCGGCAATAACAAAGCAGGCGATTATATTGCAATAACCGCATCGAAGCAGAATGAGCAGGTTGTTTTTGGCGGCGAAATTTGTATAAATGGCAAAGTTAATTATAAGGAGGAAAGACATCCATTAACCCCTGACAGAATTGTTTTTAATGATTCCATAAAAAATTGGGCGCGGAAGTTTATCTACCGCTTGCTTTGTATTCATCTAGACAGGAACTTTAACCGCTATGGCATCCTTACCGGGGTCCGCCCCGTCAAAATAGCACACCGGCTACTGGATGAAGGCTGGGATGTTGAGCATATTAAGGATGTGTTGGAAAAACAATATCTTGTAACACCTGCCCAAGCAAAGCTGCTGATGGATGTGGCCAATGCCAACCATTCCTTTTTGCTGTCGGCGGTTGATGCCCGAAAACTGGTTAGTGTCTATATAGGCATCCCTTTCTGCCCCAGCCGCTGTTATTATTGCTCATTTCCAGGCACACTATTTAGCGATTATATGCGAGATGTATGCCCTTTTATAGATGCATTGATTAAAGAGATGAACGCAATCGGTGATTATATCATCAGCAATGGCCTGAAGGTGCAGACTGTTTACCTGGGGGGAGGAACACCTACGGTCTTAAGCGAAAAGGAGTTTGCCAGGATTTTTGACATTTTACACCGTAAATATATTTCGCCGGCGACCATTGAGGTGACTGTAGAAGCGGGCAGACCGGATACAATATATCCCGCCGGGCTGGAGCAGTTCAAAAAGGCTGGCGTAGACCGGATATGCATTAATCCCCAGACTATGAACGACGACACCCTGAGCCTTATAGGCCGCAGCCATGACAGCTCATCAGTAATCCAGGCAATGGAGTGGGCGCGTTGGGCAGGGATTAAACATATAAATATGGATCTGATTGTGGGCTTGCCAGGAGAGAATCTGCATCACTTACAATCTACTGCCGCAAAAGTATTGGATTTACAGCCTGACAATGTAACCGTGCATACTCTCGCCGTAAAAAGGGGGTCGGCTATGGCCCGACTTGAAGGAAGAGCAGGTCTTGTGGATAGAGCTGGTGAAGTTGAAGAGGGGCTTAATTATTTAGGTGGTTTTTTTACTAAACATGGCTATAGGCCGTATTATCTTTATCGTCAGAAGTATATGCGCGCCGGTATGGAGAATCTAGGTTATGCAAGGGGAGACAGCTTTTGTATTTATAATATTCAAATGATTGAGGAAAGGCAAACTATTATTGGTTTAGGAGGAGGAGCCGGCAGCAAGTTTGTGAATACTGATGACTGGACATTGACGAATTTCTACAACCCCAAAGACCCGAAAAGCTATATCCAGACCCTGGAAAGATTGATAGCTGGTAAAGTTGACAAGCTTAGAGCCTTAAATTAGAATTTATCCAGAGATTACATAAAAATTCGGAGGATTTTAAAGATGCAGGTAAAAGCCCCGCGGGGTACATACGACGTTTTACCGCCTGATTCTAAAAAATGGCAGTTTATAGAGCAAATAATTGAGGAAACTGCACATTTGTTTGGTTACAATGAAATTAGAACACCGGTCTTCGAGCACACTGAACTGTTTGAACGAGGCGTAGGTGAGACTACCGATATTGTTACCAAGGAGATGTATACATTTCAGGATAAATCCAACCGCAGCTTGACCCTAAGGCCCGAAGGAACCGCTTCATGTGTTCGGGCTCTGGTTGAACACAGCGTATACGGCGGAGTTATGCCGGTAAAATGGTATTACAGCGGCCCCATGTTTCGCTACGACCGCCCTCAGACCGGCAGATACCGTCAGTTTCATCAGTTTGGAGTGGAGGCCTTTGGCAGCCATAGCCCTTATCTGGATGCAGAGATAATAATGCTGTTGGTACAAATCCTTCACAATCTGGGTTTAATTGATTATGAACTGCATCTTAATTCGGTAGGATGTCCGGTATGCCGTGAAACCTACCGGCAAATACTAATTACCCACATTAATCCCGTTAAGGAAAAACTTTGCCCAGATTGCCAGTCTCGTTATGAAAAAAACCCATTGCGGGTATTAGACTGCAAGATTGAAGATTGTAAACAGGCAATAACCGATTTTCCTTTTATATTTGACCACCTCTGTGATAACTGCAAGCAACACTATAACCTGGTGAAGTCCACATTAGAGGCGGGCGGGATTCATTATTTGCATGACAATAATCTGGTAAGAGGGCTTGATTATTATACCAACACCGCCTTTGAGATACATATCCCCAGCATCGGTGCTCAAAGTGCAGTAGGCGGGGGAGGCAGATATAATGGGCTGGTAAAAGCCTGCGGAGGTCCAGATATACCTGGAATTGGGTTTGCATTGGGCATGGAACGCTTGCTTCTGGCACTAGACGGGGTACCAGAGTATAAAGAGCCCTACAGCAGTTTGGATGTATTTTTGGCGGTATTGGATGACAAATATGATGTTCAAGCCATGCAGGTATTAGAAAGGCTTAGAACCGCCAAAATTATGGCAGATAGAGATTATACCGGACGGAGCATGAAAGCGCAGATGAAGTATGCTGATAAACTAGGTGCGCGTATTGTTGTGTTAATGGGCGAAGATGAAGTTAATCGAGGCTTTTTCACCATCAGAGATATGCAATCCCGAGAGCAGCTTGAGGTGAAATCTGAACAAATAATCTCAGCGATAAAAGATATATTGGCATAGATAGGGAGGACAACTGATTTATGAAGAGGACATTCAATGCTACGGATATCAGTTTGAGACAGGTGGGGGAACAAGTAACATTAAATGGTTGGGTGGATGCCAGGCGGGATCATGGGGGGCTAATTTTTATTGATCTGCGGGATCGTTCCGGTATTATTCAGGTAGTCTTCAATCCGGAACTGGATGATAAATCCTTTCACCTGGCTGAGAGTGTACGCGGGGAATATGTGGTGGCCGTTCAGGGCAAGGTTCAGGCCCGGCCTCAGGACACAGAAAACCCTAATCTGAAAACTGGCCAGGTGGAAGTATATGCCGAAAAAATGGAGGTTTTAAACAATGCCAAAACACCTCCTTTTTATATTGAGAATGGTATTGATGTAGATGAGCTCCTGCGTCTGCGTTATCGTTATCTTGATTTAAGAAGGCCAGAAATGAAAGATAACCTTCTTCTCCGCCATCGGGTGGTGAAGGCAATCCGCGATTACCTTGACGAGCTAGATTTTATGGAAATAGAAACCCCTATTCTAGGCAGAAGCACCCCGGAGGGGGCTCGGGATTATCTGGTTCCCAGCCGCGTTCATCCGGGAGAGTTTTTTGCTCTGCCCCAGTCACCGCAGCAATATAAACAGATACTCATGGTAGCTGGAATGGAGAAATATTTTCAGATTGCCCGTTGTTTTCGGGATGAAGATTTAAGGGCGGACAGGCAGCCGGAGTTTACCCAGCTGGATATGGAGATGTCATTTATTGATGAAGAGGATATTATTAACCTGGTTGAGGGGATGATACCCCGATTGTTTAAAGCAGGATGCAATATAGATGTGCCGGTACCATTTCCGCGTTTATCATACGATGATGCCATGTTAAAGTATGGCAGCGACCAGCCGGATTTGCGCTTTGGCTGGGAAATAGTTGATATAACCGAATTAGTAAAGGATGTTGACTTTAAAGTATTTGCCAGTGCGATTGCGGCAGGCGGTGTGGTTAGGGCTCTTAATGCCCGTACCTGCGGCTCATTTACCCGCAAGGAGATTGATGATTTGGGCAGAATAGCGGTTGAATTCGGTGCTAAAGGGTTAGCCTGGATTAACGTTACCGAAACCGAACTCAAGTCGCCTATAACCAAATTCTTAACCGAAGCACAAGTTAAGGATATTTTAGAGGCCTTAGATGCCCAACCCGGGGACTTGTTGCTTTTCGGCGCTGACCAGGCCGATATTGTAGCCCGGGTTTTAGGAGTATTACGTTTAAACTTGGGCAAGCGCTTGAATCTCTGCGACCCCAATACGCTTTCTTTTGCATGGATCTTAGGATTCCCGCTGTTGGAATATGATACGGAAGAGAAACGATATGTAGCGGTACATCATATGTTTACATCACCTCGCCTCGAGGATATTCCGTTATTGGATAATGACCCGGGTGCTGTGAAAGCTCGTGCTTATGATTTAGTTCTGAACGGGGTCGAGATCGGCGGCGGCAGTATTAGGATTCATCGCCGGGAACTGCAGGAAAAAATGTTTGCACTCCTGGGGCTGTCCCAGGAAGAAGCAGTCGAAAAGTTTGGGCATATGATGGAAGCCTTTGAATATGGTGCGCCCCCACATGGGGGAATAGCTTTTGGTATTGATCGTCTGGTTATGCTGATGGCAGGCAGAGATAGTATCCGCGATGTAATTGCTTTCCCCAAAACTCAAAGCGCGGCCTGTCCAATGACAAATGCTCCTTCAGCTGTAAGCCCCAAACAACTAAGAGAACTAGCTTTGCAGCTTAAGGAAAAATAGTTGTCGGCTGGCAATAAATGCAGATAATAACAATCGATGTATTCTTGAAGCAGTGGATATTCTGTGCTATTATTTAGATACAGATAACAGAATATCCCTGCTGTTCACGTGAATAGTCGTTTAGTTTTTGCCAACACAAAAACTTCGGGAGTTCGGATCTTCACATATGACTTGTAAGCCCAATTAACTGGGAAACATAAAGTATGTGAGAGAACACCCACCTGCTTTGCAGGTTAAAACTCACGACGCCACGGTTCGGTGGGGTTTTTTGTTGCCAAGAAAACTTTTGTAAAATATATTGTTAAAAAAACCCTAATAGTAGATAATTGGTATTATATTATAAGAAAATTCTGGGGGGGAGCCAAAACAAATGTTGTATTGGGATCAGAAAAAAGAATGTATGCCCAGAGAACAGCTGGAGGAGCTGCAGCTAAAAAGGCTTAAAGAAACGGTATCCCGGGTATATTCTTTTGTTCCGGCCTATAAGGCAAAAATGGATGAAAATGGAGTTAATCCCAAGGATATTAAAAGTCTCGCTGATCTAAAATTTTTGCCCTTTCTAACCAAACAAGATTTTCGCGATAATTATCCCTTTGGCCTGTTGGCTGTCCCTATGCGAGATATAGTTAGGATTCAGTCTTCATCCGGCACAACCGGCAAACCAACCGTAACCGGTTATACCAGGAATGATATCGAAAACTGGGCTGAACTTATGGCTCGGGGTTTAACCAACGCAGGTGCTACTAGTGATTCGGTGATCCAGATTGCGTGGGGTTACGGGCTTTTTACCGGAGGATTGGGAGGGCACTACGGAGCTGAGAAAGTTGGAGCCGCTGTTCTGCCGGCTTCGGGCGGAAACACCAAGCGCCAGGTTATGCTGATGCATGATTATGGCGTTACTATGCTGGGCTGCACTCCCTCTTATGCCCTGGTCCTTCATGAAGAATTTCTGAGGATGGGCTTAGAGCGCTCAGATCTAAGATTTAAATCAGGCTTATTTGGAGCTGAGCCTTGGTCGGAAAATATGCGCAAAGAGATCGAAAATAAATGGGAAATTGATGCTTATGATGTTTATGGGATGACTGAACTGGTAGGTCCTGGGGTGGCCACTGAATGTGGATGTAAAAATGGACTGCATATTGCTGAAGACCATTTTATTGCTGAGATTATCGATCCTGATACCGGGGAAGTGCTGCCTGAAGGCAGTTTTGGAGAACTGGTCATAACTTCCTTAACCAAAGAAGCTTTACCTATACTTCGTTATCGCACCAGGGATCTAACTACGATAAATCGTGAAATATGCAGTTGTGGCAGAACCCATGCGCGAATCCGGAAGATCCTGGGCCGCTCGGATGATATGCTGATAATTCGCGGGGTCAATGTATTTCCTTCTATGGTTGAAAGTATTCTATTGCAGATACCCGGCATAGAACCCCAATATCAGCTAATAGTTGAACGTAAAAACAACCTGGATCGATTGGAGGTTCAGGTTGAAGTATCCGAAAAAATATTCAGTGATGAGGTGAAAAAACTGGAGGAGCTGGAAAACACCATAAGCCGTGAATTAAATAGCGGGCTGGGTATAGCCGTTAAAGTTCGCCTGGTTGAACCTCAATCCATTACTCGCAGTGAAGGCAAAGCCAAGAGGATTATTGACAAGAGAACGATATAGGAGGGGAAAAATATGGCCAAACAGATTTCGGTGTTTTTAGAAAACAAAGCAGGCAGATTGGCTCATGTTACGAGGGTGTTGGGAGATGCCGGGATTAATATCAGAGCACTTTCCATAGCAGATACATCTGATTTTGGTATACTCCGTTTAATTGTGAATGATCCAGTGAATGCTTATAGCATACTTAAAAAAGCAGGCTTTACAGTAAGCGAAACCGAAGTCATAGCCGTGCGTATGCCTGATTCCCCCGGAGGGCTGGCTAACGTACTGGAGCAGATGTCTGAAGAAAAACTTAATATCGAATATCTTTATGCATTCCTAGGTATGACCGACGATGATGCATTGGTCGTTTTTAAAGTAGAAGATGCTGAAAAAGCCAAGCTAGCTTTTAAATCCAAAGGTATCGGCTTTATTGATGAAAAGGAACTGAGCCGTATATAATTAAATCGCGCGGATGGGTTGGTTCCTTAACTTAAAAAAAACATTTTTATAGTTGCTATTTACTTTCTTATTCCAAGGGATGATGTCTATCATGAGATATATGGCGGTGGCTTCTGGACACCGATATAAGGTGGGTCGAATTACCTCAGGATATTTATTCTGTGGTAAGGTAGACCCACCTTATTTTTTAATCACCAGGGAAAAATATAAGCAATTAAAAACATATAACATAAGTAGCATATAAATCATGACTATAGTACTGGTCGCTAATAAACACAAATAACAAAGAAATTAGTCCAAATGTATCGTTTTATAAATACTATAGACCAAGACCATTTGACTAAATGCGAGAAATAATGGAGTTATCAAGGGATTATTGACGAATTATGTTGAAAAAAATGAACAGGCTTCGCTTGTTACAATATTCACAAAGCAGGGATATGGGTTTTGCAAATAGAATTTGGTGGAGAGAAGTGGAACAAAGTGGGATGGAATCCCAAAAATAAATCCACAAGGAGCAAAGCCCATGTTCTTAGGCGAGCATCAGCATTCATTGGATTCCAAAGGGAGAATAACAGTGCCTTCCAAGTTTCGAGAGGAACTTGGCGCGAGCTTTATTGCCACCAAAGGGTTGGATAATTGTTTATTCATCTATCCTTTGGATGAATGGAAGACAATCGAAGCAAAATTGCGAGCGCTGCCTTTTACCAGGGCTGATGTAAGATCGTTTGCTCGCTTTTTCTTTTCGGGCGCATCAGAGCTGGAAATCGATAAACAGGGTAGAATACTCCTGCCGGCTAATTTAAGGGAATATGCGATGATTGATAAAGAATTGGTGGTTATAGGAGTGGGTTCACGACTTGAGATTTGGGCTACCGAAAAATGGGCACAATACAATCAAATAGCGGAATCTTCTTATGAGAATATTGCTGAAAACTTAGTGGATCTGGGCCTTTAGGAGTGAAACTATTTGCATAAACCCGTTTTGTTGCAGGAAACCATAGCGAACTTGATTACGGATAGTAATGGAATTTATGTTGATTGTACTCTGGGAGGCGGCGGTCACTTTCGCCATCTTCTGGAAAATCTGTCCCCTATTGCGAGAGCAATTGGAATTGATAAAGATATCGATATACTGAACCAAACTCGCTTAAATTTTAATGACCCCAGAGTTACCCTGGTTCAGTCAGATTTTAAGGATCTTAAGCAAATTGTTCAGGAATTGAATATAGAATTAATTGATGGAATAATGATGGATTTGGGAGTGTCTTCTTTTCAACTGGATATTGCTGAACGAGGTTTTAGTTTTCATGAGGATGCACCCTTGGATATGCGGATGAATAGGGAACAGGTTTTCACTGCCGCAGATTTAGTAAATAATTATTCGGCAGATGAAATCATAGATATTCTCTTCAAGTATGGAGAGGAATCTTATGCTCGCAGCATTGCCAAAGCTATTGTGGGGTACAGAGGTACAAAGAATATTGAAAGCACCCTGGAACTGGTGGATATAATCAAGAGGGCAGTGCCGGCTAGATATAGCCGAGAAAAACACCCGGCCCGTAAAAGTTTCCAGGCTTTGAGAATAGCAGTAAATGGAGAACTGGAATCTCTCCAAAGGGTACTGCCCCAGGCAGTTCAATTGTTAAAAAGCGGTGGGAGGCTGTGCGTAATAAGCTTTCACTCCCTGGAAGATCGCATAGTGAAACAGTTTATGCAGGAAAAAACCCTTGATTGTATATGTCCGCCTGACTTTCCCGCATGTATTTGCGACCACCGTGCGCAATTGAAATTAATAAGCCGTAAGCCAATTGTTGCCAGCGCAGAGGAATGTAGTATGAATGCGCGTTCCAGAAGCGCAAAACTTAGAGTAGCTGTAAAGATATAGTTCTAAATTCTGGGGAGGAATAATAATATGCTACAAGCGGAGTCGAGTTGTGCCAGGGATTGGGAAGCCCACCAATTGCCTGCAACAGTTGCCAGCATAAAAAAAGTTAAAAGAACCACTATTAAGGTTAATCATATAAGAAAAATATTGGTTAAGGGCGGTATATTTATTTTTGGTTACGCCTTAATCCTTGTGTTTCTTTGTATTAGCAGCGCTACTCTAGGCTATAGGATAGAAAAACTGGAAAAAGATGTGCTGTCCCTGGAGACTGCCAATAATAGAATTGAGTATCAGATTGCGCAAAAGACCTCACTGGACAGAGTTGAACAGGTAGCCTCTAAAGAGTTGGGAATGTATAAGTCGGATGATAATAGGTCTATTGCCATGAAAGTTAATAATGAACCGATTAATATAGCACAGAATTTGGCTATCACGGAGATTGCGTCAGATGAACAAATTCTTAGCCAGAAAATATTGCGGAAGATATACAGCAGCCTGTCTCACTTGGCCCAAAAATAAAGAATTAATTGAGGTGGCATATATATGCAAACTACCGGTTTGCTAGTTAGAAAGCGTATAGCAACGCTTTTTTTCTTATTTACCATGGGTTTTTGCCTTTTGGGATTCAGAATATTCTGGGTTCAATTTGTTCAAGGGGCGGAACTGTCTGCCAAAGCTATCCAGAATAGAATGCGCGATGTGCCGGTAGAATCAAAGCGGGGCATTATTTATGATCGCAATGGCCGAGAAATGGCTATTTCCATTAGTGCTGATTCCGTTTACGCTATACCAGCAGAGATACGGCGTTCTGAACGAGGGCAGGAAATAGCCCAAAGATTAGCACAAGTTCTGGATATGAATGAAGATAATATATATAAGCGGATAACCGCCTTCAGTTCTTTTGAATGGGTTAAACGCCAAATAAGCCCTGAACAAGCTAAACAAATCAGAGATATGGAACTGCCCGGAATTGACTTGACCGAGGAGAGCCGACGCTTTTATCCCAAAGGATCTCTGGCCAGTCATGTCCTGGGGATATCAGGTACGGATAATACAGGATTGGAAGGGATCGATAACTTCTATAACAATCTGGTCGGAGGAACCAAAGGACGAATAATTATTGAACATGATGCAGCGGGTCGAGAAATACCGGAAGCAACTCATAAATACATTCCGCCGGTCGATGGCGGTCATCTGGTTCTTACCATCGACGAAACAATACAATATATTACGGAGAGAGAATTGGATAAGGTTTTCAAGGAGCGGCAAGCAAAAAATGCGGCCGCTATTGTTATGGATCCTAAAACCGGAGAGATCTTGGCTTTGGCTTCCCGGCCAAACTTTAATCCTAATAATTATGGCGATTTTCCAGCCATCAACCGCAGAAATTTTGCCATAAATGATGCATATGAGCCCGGTTCTACCATGAAAATTACTACTTCTGCCATGGCTCTGGAAGAAGGCATAGTAAACCGGGATACCCATTTCTTCTGTCCGGGTTATATCAAGGTAGGAGTAGAAACCATCGGCTGCCCCGACCGCAAAGCCCATGGTGATCAGACCTTTGCCCAGATTGTAGAGAACTCCTGTAATGTTAGTTTTGTCAAAGTAGGTTTGGATCTGGGAATGGAAAAGTATTATCAATATCTTAATGCTTTTGGGTTTGGGCAATTAACCGGTATAGACCTTCCTGGAGAATTCAAAGGGATATTGGTTAACAAGCCTAATGCCAAACAGATAGATCTGGCATCAATGGCGATGGGGCAGGCCAATGCGGTAACCCCTATCCAGTTGATCAGTGCAGTGGCGGCAGTATGTAATGATGGAAAAATGATGAAACCGCATTTGTTAAAACAGGTTTTGGATCGTGATGGCAAGGAAATAAAAACCACTGAACCGGAAATGATAAGAAAGGTTATATCTGAAGATATTGCCGAAGAATTGTGTGTAATCCTGGAAGGTGAAGTAACCAATGGTACCGGCAGAAATGCTTATATAGAAGGATATAATGTGGGCGGCAAGACTGGCACTGCACAAAAAATAGCCCCTGGCGGGGGATATCTGTCTAATGAATATGTTGCTTCCTTTATTGGCCTGGCTCCTTCAGATGATCCACGCTTAGTATGCTTGGTTGTAGTTGATGCGCCGAAGGGTTATCCTTACTATGGCGGCTGGGTAGCGGCTCCTGCTGCCCGTGAAATTATTAATGATTCTCTGCGCTACCTGGAGGTGCCTCTGCGGCATAAAGAAGGTCAGCCTAACGAATTGCAGCAAGAAAAAGTGGTAGATCCGGATGTAGTAAACCTGCCTTTGGCAGATGCGTTAGCCAGTATTACCGCAAGAGGGTTAAGCCCCAAGGTTAACGGTGCCGGAAATATTGTATGGCAGCAGACACCCATGGGGCAGA
>JAQVWS010000173.1 GCA_028709585.1 Syntrophomonas sp.
AAACCAAATAAACATTCTCAACCGGGCTTCAATTAGCACTATCCATGCGTTTTGCACTAATGTGGTAAAGAAATATTTTTACTTAATAGATGTTGACCCCAATTTTCGTATTGGTGATACTACTGAGACATCATTAATGAGAATGGAAGCCATTGAAGAAGTTTTGGAACTAGAATATGCGCAAGAATCTCCAGCATTTCTGGTTCTGGCAGAAATGTTTGGGGGCGGCCGGGATGATGCTGCCCTGGCCAGATTAGTCTTGAAGACCTATCAATTTATTCAGAGCAAGCCGAATCCGCTGGAATGGCTTAAAGCCAGAGCTGAGGATTTTAATATGAGTGAGCTGGAATTTGCCAGCTGCAAATGGGCAGAGAGTATAAAACAGCAGCTGCGAATTAACCTTTATGGAGCCAGGGACCTTTTCAGCCAGGCCCTGGAGATTACGGAAATGCTTTCGGGGCCGCAGTCATACCAGCCTGCACTCGTGGAGGATGTCCAAATGACCGGCCAGCTAATAGAATCTCTGGACCAAGGATTGTCAGAACTTTACCAGCAATTACGGCAGGTTAAATATTCGCGGCTGGGAAGGGTCGGCAAAGATACCGATGCAGTATTGCAGGAAGAGGTCAAAGAGCTGCGGGCTCAGGGCAAAAAAGTCATTGAGTCTATTCAGTCCAAGGTATTGTTTCAAAGCCCGGAGCTTTATTACCATGATTTAAATGAAATTGCTCCGCAGATGGAATATTTATGTACCCTGGCCGCTTCTTTTGCATCAGTGTACCAGAGTAAAAAGACAGAAAAAGGCATATTGGACTTCAATGACCTGGAACACTTTGCCTTGGAAATCTTGTCGCAGCCAGAGGTAAGCAGAGAATACCAGAAAAAATATGAATATATTTTTGTTGATGAATATCAGGACAGCAACCAGGTGCAGGAAAATATACTAAATTGGATTAAAAGGGGAGACAACCTCTTCCTGGTAGGTGATGTCAAACAGAGTATTTACCGTTTTAGATTATCGGATCCTTCTTTGTTTCTGGAAAAGTATGCATCTTTTTCATTGAGTAATCAGGGCTTGGAACGACGCATCGATTTACATAAGAATTTCCGCAGCAGCAAGGATATCATTGCAGGAATCAACTGTATTTTTAAATATATTATGTCCCGGGAATTAGGTGAAATAGATTATAACCAAGATGCTTACCTGTATCCAGGTATAACCTGCCCGGATGACAGCACCCTGGAGAATCCATCACCGGACTTAGAAACATTTATAATTGATAATCATGCTCAATTATCAGAGCTTGACCAGGAGCAAGGCAGCGATCCCCAGGCAGATGATGAGCCAAGTGTTGCTGCAATGGAAGCTCAGGTTGCGGCTGCCCGTATACAGGAGTTGTGCGGACAGCACTTTTATGATTCGCAAGCGGGTGTTTACCGTCCCCTCCAATATAAAGATATGGTTATTCTTATGCGGGCCACCCGCAACAAAGCGGAGGTATTTGCTGACACTCTGAGGAGCGCTGGTGTTCCTGTATTTGCTGATGTTGACAGAGGATATTTTCAAACCCTGGAGATAAGTATTTTCTTGAATCTGCTAAAGATTATTGATAATAAACGCCAGGATATACCTTTGTTAAGTGTGCTGCGTTCTCCTATCGGCAACTTTTCAATTGATGACATGATTGCTATCCGGTTGGAATCGCAGAGTGCAACTTACTATGAGGCTATAGAGGAATACCTGGCTAAGCATAGCGATAATCTCCAAGTCAGATTGCAATCATTTCTTGATCAGATAAATGCTTGGAAAGAAGCAGCCAGATATACTCCTATGGATGAGTTCATATGGAAACTGCTTTTGGAGAGTGGTTACTACCACTACGTTGGCGCTATGCCAGGAGGATTGCAACGGCAGGCCAATCTCAGGATACTGTTTAACCGGGCCGGTCAGTTCCAAAACACCTCGCTGCAAGGACTATTTCAATTTATCAAGTATATGGAAAAAGTGCAGGCGAGCAGCGGTGATATGGGAATGGCCAAGATATCAGGAGAAAATGAAAATGTAGTCCATATTATGAGCATTCATAAAAGCAAGGGCTTAGAGTTTCCGGTAGTGATCCTGGCCGGAATGGGCAATCAGTTTAATCTTAGTGATACCAAGGACCCGATATTATTTCATAAAGACCTGGGCCTGGGCCCTAATTACGTCAATCCGGAACTGCGGATCAATAGAGATACCCTGGCACGAATAAGCCTTAAATATCAGATCAAGATGGAAAGCCTGGCTGAAGAAATGCGGATTCTTTATGTAGCCTGTACCCGACCCCGCAATAAGTTGATTATGATCGGCACAGTGTCAGGCCTGTGCCGGAAAGTTAAGACCTGGAACAAAAAAATTAGTCCCTTTCAACTGGCCCAGGCCAAATGTCAGCTGGATTGGATTGGCCCGGTATTGCTGCGCCATCCAGATGGGATTAATGTGCGGGAATTGGCTGCCAATAGTTTTCTGGAAGAGGAATTCATAGAGGAAGAATTCCGCTGGCGGGTTGAGATTATGGATCGCTCCCAGATAGTTCGGAGTGGGCAAGTGTCAACTACAGATCAAGAGTTTCGAGAGAAACTGCAACAGTATCAGCAGCCTGAAAAAAATCCGGAACGGGAGTGGATTGAGCAACGGTTAAATTGGCAATATCCTTACCGGGAAGCGGTAGAGATCCCATCCAAACTATCAGTCAGCCAGATAAAAAACCTTACCGGCGGGGGAATTGAAAGTTTGGTGCTGAATATTCCGCAGATGATCAAGCGTCCCCGGTTTATTAGTGCCGAAGCATCATCTGCCGGAAGGGCTTTCAGCGGTGCGGAAAAAGGCAGCATTGTTCATTTTGTTATGCAGCACCTGGATTTAAATAGGCTTAAAACAGTAATAACCCCGTTATCAAATTTGCATCTTACCAAGGAAATACCAGCACCATTTGGGGATACAGCAGCCGAGGGTGGCTTGGCAGCGGAAATTAAGGCCCAGATCCTTGATATGATACAACAGGAATTACTCAGGGAGGATGAAGCCCAAATCGTAGATATTACTAAAATAATTAATTTCCTGCAATCGGAATTGGGGGAGAGGGTCCTGCAGGCTGAAAAGGTATATCGGGAAGCATCCTTCAATCTGGAATGCAAAGCAGCTGATATTACTGATGGCTGGCAACAATGTGAGGAAGAAGAATTGCTGGTGCAGGGAATTATAGATCTTTATTTCTGGGAAGGCCAGGAGATGGTGATCCTGGATTATAAAACCGATCGGATAACCTCAGGTAACCGAAAGGATCTAATCGACAAATACCGGATTCAGATAGAGCTGTATAAAATTGCTTTGGAAAGGATTCAAGGGTATCCGGTAAAAGAAAGCTATATCTATTTATTTGATTGTAATGAGGAAGTTAGAGTGTAGATATTCACATAAAGCAGCAGAGAAAATAATGAGGCTAAAGCAATTGCTTAGCTTAACTAAATTTGCTAAGCATGTAATATGTCGAATTTTAATAACAATTAAGAAAAATAGGCATTTTAATAAATATTAGTACAATAGTGGGAAAAATGCTGCGAGTATTCTTGTATGCTTTCTATAGGCAATTAGTAAAATATGAACATAATAGGAAAAATTATTTTTATAAGACTTCCTTCGACAAGGTTTTCCTTTATAATCAGCTATCCTTATTTGTAGGTGATA
>JAQVWS010000045.1 GCA_028709585.1 Syntrophomonas sp.
AAATCATATTTTTGGGTTTTTTGATTATAGCTGACGTAACCGTAATGGATCAGAGTATTCAATATTCTAAGCAGAGTTGCTTTTGATAAACCTGTATTGCGGCTTAATTCTGACAAACCCTGAATATTTTTCTTTAATGCCGCTAATACTATTAATGCTCTTTCAACAGTTCTAACCTGTTCCATAGGTACACCATCCTTTGGTTGTATATTGACTGCTTTTCCCATTAGTATAACATATCCCATTAATCATTTAAATATGAAAAATTCAAGCAGTTATCCAATCAATTCGATAATACAGCGAAGCCACCTCTTGATAGAGCTTCGGTCCTCTATTATTTTGGTAATTATATTTTCACTCAAATCGTTATCAATCACTGCTGCCTGAGGGTGCACGAATGTCGATTTTGGAGCCACAGCCTCAAATCATCTTTAGATTCATACTTTTGCATAATACAGTTAACTCGTCAGGGGAAAGTTTATTCCCCTAATAACGATAAAACATGCTCTCTGATTAAATTAAAGGATTTTTCGGTTCTAATACGCGGCTGATCCATCGTAATACTAACCTGTTCAACGATCTGTCCCGGGCGACTTGAAAGTACGATAATTTTATTGCTTAAATATACTGCCTCATCGATATTGTGTGTTACGATAAGAATTGTTGGTTTAAGTCGTAGCCATAATTTTACCATATCTTTCTGAATTTTATTCCGGGTACGAAAATCCAGGGAACCAAAAGGTTCATCCATAAGAATCAGTTTTGGCTTACAGACCAAAACCCTTGCCAGGGCTACCCGCATGCGCATGCCTCCTGACAGTTCCTTGGGATAGTACTCATCGAAACCGGTTAGTTCCACCATATCAAGAGCCTCTTGCACTAAGTATCTTGTTTCTTCTGCGGATATTCCCCGTAATTTTAGGCCAAAAGCAACGTTTTGGGCCGCTGTTAACCAGGGGAACAGCGCTCCTTCTTGAAACACATAACCGATATCTGGCTTGGCTCGGGATAAACTGCCATCCAAGCAGATGTGACCAGATGTAGGGGCAATAAGCCCAGCGATCAGACGGAGCAATGTAGTCTTGCCTCCCCCGCTGGGCCCAGTCAAACAGGCAAATTCTCCTTCTTCCAAACTGAACGTTATTCCTTTCAATACACATTCCCCATTAAATTCTTTATCCACATTCTCTACCATGAGTACCATCGCGCTATCCTCCGTCCCAAAAGAATAACAATTTCATTCATCAGATAGCCAATAAGTCCAACGGAAAGAATAGCTATCATAATTTCGCTCATCCTGCCCCCTAATTGATAAAGCGACCAGATATAAGCCCCTATCCCCATACGGGCACCAACAAACTCAGCGCCAATTATGCACATCCAGCCTACTCCAAGGCCACTGCGAACACCAGAAATTATTCCTGGTACAGCAGACGGCAGGATTACTTGGGCTAATATTTGGCGTTGCCGCCTTGCTCCCAAAGTCTGTGCTGCCTCAATTATAATAGGGTCAGTACTTTGGACTGTATGCACAGTTGCATTGAAGCACGGAAAGAAAGCCCCCATAAAGACAACCATTATTTGCACCCAAAATGTAGGTTGGGGCAGCTGAGCAAATAAAACATACCCTACGGGAATCCAGGCCAGCGGAGGAATAGGCCGGCAAATGCTTATAAACACATCAGCAAATCGGTTCAAACTCCGAAAATAGCCTAATAAAATCCCTGATGAAACAGCCAGGGCAAAAGCTAATCCTGCACCTATAAGAAGAGTTTCCAAACTGGTTCCCATTATTTGCAGCAGGGTTAAATTATAAACCGGATCACCTATAATCAATAAATTCATAAATTTTAGCCCAAAAATGTAGGGTGAGGCAACTAATCCCAAACGGGCACAGGCCGTCCAGACCAGCAAACCTGCCAATACAGCCGCCCATCTTTCCCAACTGGGCCATTTGAGTATGTTAATACTCCTCCAGGACTGCCCTTTCACATTTTCACTACTCTTAATACCTTTA
Organism: Syntrophomonas sp.; assembly: GCA_028709585.1. Lineage (GTDB taxonomy): Bacteria > Bacillota > Syntrophomonadia > Syntrophomonadales > Syntrophomonadaceae > PHAA01. Next base: position 2,018 of record JAQVWS010000045.1, read on the forward strand.
TCTATATTAAATTGGCTCAAAGGTTTCTCTCCTTTTTCACGTCACTCAGAATTACTTGGCTTGTAACCGTAAATTGCTTTGACGAGCGGCCTGATCGAGTATATAACTCTGCACACTCCCCAAGCCGGGAATTGCTACGGTTTTACCGTTTAAATCCTTAACCGATTTAACCGATGAATTCTTAGCTGCCACGATCGCAGAGCCCTCATTGTTAACTCCGGCGATAGCATAAATAGGCACATTATCGTTAAGCCGTTTTAATAAGGCTGGCGCTCCCCCCAGATATGATGCTCTCAGTTCGTTTGCTTTAAATGCTTCCATCACAGCTACTCCATTGGCAAATCCCTTCAGTTGCAGATTTTGTGCGGATTTTAGTCCAATCGCCTCATAATAGCCTTCTTGTTGCGCAATATACATTGGCAGATGGTGCAGATCCTGATTAATGTAACCCAAGGTTACCTGGAGTTTGCCATTGATAGCCGCCGGTACCCAAGATGCATCATTATTCAATTCCGTGTTTATCCGCGTCACATATTTATTATCCAGAAATTCTTTGATAAAAACCTGATTATCCTGATAGCCCAGGGATTGAGGAGTTTTAACCAATGTACCGTTTTTGCTCATATTCTCCAGGAAAGCATTAAACTGATCGAAATCTGGAAAGCTCACATATTTTGTATGATTGAACGCCTCAACAACCGACTTCTGATCCTTGCCAGTAAAGTCCATTGCATACTTAATTACCTTCTCCCGATTATTTTTGTTATTAATGAAGTTGATTGCTTTCACATTGGCCCAGGCTAAAGCGAGAGCTAACTCATTATCCGCTTCAGTCTTGGTTATAGCCAGGATACAACAGGGATGTTCCGGTGCTATTTCTCCCGACTGGGTAAGATACCGCCCATTTCCTTCAATAACTGATTGCGCGTTGAATGGTTCCCAGGCGACAAACGCATCAATCTCACCTGTTTTTAACTGAGCCAGCATACTAGCCGGATTGGTTTGAATATAATAAATCACATCTTTCTGGGCCGTCTGCTTCTGGTCCGAACAACCAGAAAGCAATGAAAATATCATCAAAATAAATATTAAAAGAAACTGCCGTTTCCCTCTCAATCTCATCGCTTATCCCTCACTTGCTCAATTTTTTTACAAAAACATATACCTCTGGCTATAGTATGACCGGTTGACCAAAAGCATCCGGATCATGGCTGGTTAAGACTATCGTTCCGTTTTCCATACAGATATCCCGCAGTCTTTTCAAGGATTTCACAGCTCGTTCGCGATTCTCCAGAATAAGCGGCACCTCAAGATCCATTATATTTTCGGATCGAAAACAAGCATCTCCGGTTAACAGCACCTGTCTTTTCTTGCCTCGTACCAGCATGGATTTATGATCTGGAGAATGCCCCGGGGTCGCCACTAAACAGATGGAACCATCCCCGAACAGATCACACTCTCCATTATCGGCAATGACTTGGGCATCATTGCCCAAAATACGATGTGCTCCGGGTATAAGGTTGTTTCCTCCAGTGTGATCAATATGATCATGTGAATTCATGAAAAAAGAAACCATATCCGGATAACAGTCATGCTTCTCCAATTCTTGCAATAGTCCACCGCTGTTACCTGGTGCAGCAATAAGTCCCGAAATTAGTTCCATACTTGAATCATCTTCCCAAAGCTCAGAGGGCAAACCTGTGTCAAATAATATCAATCCACGAGGATGAGTAATCAAAAAAGAGAAAATCGGAAATTCGAGGATCAAATCATTGGTTAATCCGCTGAAATAGCTTCGATGCATTTGCATGGTTCCACATTGCAGAGGAATTACAGATAACTTATAACATTTCGGCAAATCAATCCAACACCTTTCAATATAAATGCTTAGCCTCTGTATTTCTGGTAGCAGTCGGCTTTTCCGTTGTCTTATAAAAAATGGATTTGCCCCCTGGCTACAATAGAGGTACCATAGGGTTAACATTAATTCCCAACATAAAAAGAAGGTGCAATATTGTTCTGCAGCCATCTGAAAGCTATCAGCATAGGACCATTGGCAATTCGGCGTCAAAACGGGTATATTCCCAATGGCAAAATCCATTCCGTATTCAGGCGGGTAGTCAATATTAGCTGGCCCGATGGCAGCTTATCAAGCATTTCACGAGTCGATATTAGTAACAGCCCTGCTAACATCGTGACCAATCTCCCCGTCAGTTCCAACTTTAGGCATTATAGTATGGTCCCAGGTACATCAGTACATATAGATATGGCTTTCAAAACGCTTTTCATAGGAAATGTCTCCATATCACTGAAAGATGCCATTCCGTGGCAAAGTCCCTTAACTAACCTGCGTTCTCTTATAACCCCAGGTCACGTTAAATTAAATCTGGAGAAAGCAGTCAGATGGGTAAACCTTCAAGGTTTGAATAAGTACGGACTAAGACAGCTATTTACCTGTCTTGATTTATTGCGGAATGGAACCTATTTGCCTTCGGCTCATTCAGATTTGGTTACGTATTTAGCCGGTCAGGCTATTAACAGGTTGTTACCTGCCTTGTACCGTACAGATAGAACCATCATCAGAGACTCTGTCGCTTCACTTATCGGACTGGGACCTGGTCTTACCCCGTCCGGCGATGATTATCTAGCTGGCTTGTTACTTAGTTTGACTGCCTGCTCCAGACTCTTGCCAGCAACCCTAAGGTCAGCTCAAATGGAACTTGTCAACACGGTAGTAGAGCTGACACCTGCTCTAACTAATGATATAAGTCAGCAAATGCTTATATTGGCTGCTAAAGGCACTGGCAGCGAACTGATGGAAAATATGGTTGTCGCTCTGTTTGGCGCTGTCCAAACTCAGAATTCCGTTACCCAGGCAGCTTCCAACTTGTCAGCGGTAGGGGCCAGTTCGGGTTTTGACCAACTCCTCGGCATAATGTCCGGTGCCATTTTATATTCGGACTGATTTCAAGTTTTTGCATTCCTCATTTTCTAAAATTTCCAGATAAAACTGTTCATGCCGGCGAGCGGTATCTTCCCAGCTAAATTGGGAAGCTGTCAGGCGCCCTCGTCTGATAAGACGTTTCTGCAGTTCCTTATTGATAATAGTCTCAATCATAGCCGCCGCAAACTGCTGTGCATTATCCGGATCTATAAACAAGGCATCTTTTTCATGGGTAAGAAACTCATGAAAGACCGGGATATCTGATACTACAGTGGGAATACCGGTTAATAAAGCTTCCAATGCCACCAGGCCCCATCCTTCCTGAGCAGATGGAAAGGCAAAACAGTCCGCTGCCTGATAAAGCAAAGGAACCTCTTCTTCTTTTAATACGCCAAGATTGACCACATCTTCTCCTATTTTCAGCCGATAATCTTCAACCATCCGTAAAAACTCCTGCCGGTAATCACGGTAATCAAACAGGGTTTGGCCCCCGCCAATCACTAAAACCGCCTGTTGTCCTTTTGCCGCAAAGTATTGACGTACCTGAACAAAAGCCGCCAGCAGCTTTTTCGTATTTTTGCGTGGTTCAATCCCGCCAATTGTCAAAAAAACCAGCTTGTTATCCAAACCAAATATCTTTTTAGGATTTGTTCCTGGGCGGGCCGGAGCAAAACGTTTGGTGTCCAAACCATTGTGAATGATTCGGGCACTTACACCGTTTTCTTCAGCCAGGCGTCTCTGCCAGTATTCGCTTACTGCGATATGGTAATCCGGCATATACACCGACTTGTTCTGGCATTCCACCAAAGCCGGGGAGGTGAAATCATCCAGATGATGTATGGTACGTACCAATGGAAAGTCAGCTCCGCTTTGCCGCCAATTTACCAGGGCGTTGGCGGAAATACAGTCCTGGGCATGATAAATATCATACCCCTTCAAATTCCCATCCATAAAATAGTCAGTATAGGTTTGGATATAGCCAGCTATCTTAGCATCAAAATCGTCTTCCGGCAGAGCTCCAAAACGAACAATATCATATGGTACACCTGGGGGCCGGAAAAATCCGGCCCCCTCCTTTTTATCCAAAGCTATGACACGTACCTCATGCCCGCGTTTTACTAGATTTTCTGCCAAACAAAGCGAATGTACCACTCCGCCGCGTGGTTTGGTCGAATAAGTTAGAATCGCAATCTTTAACACTGACTTTCCTCCTAACAAGCTCTGTCTTTGGCTATTCTAGCTACCATATAAGCCGCCAGCAATGCGGCCTGCGCATTGGTAGGAATAACCACTACACCACAATCCTGAAGCCTCTTAATTTGCTCTTGCATTCCCTGGGGATCTTTATCGGTACCGCATACATACGCCACAAACTGCAGGTTGCGCCCACTTTCCATTGCTTTGGAGCGGGCTTTCATAATTACCGGAACCAATTCTCCTGCCGGGTCGGCATTTGAGCCATAACCTAAAACAACATCAAGTAAAATAACCGCTGTTTCTGGCTGGTCCGCTTCGATCAAAATACGTTCGCTGCGCAGCTGAAAATCAATCATGGGGTGGGGCCTTCCGACTGTAAACTCGTCTTCACCCAGATCCACACAAGTATTGCCCACACTGATAAGAGAATTTTTTAATCTCTGCTCTGCTTGCAACGGCACATTGGAATTAATTGGGCCAAGGGTCTTCTGCATGAGCAGCATAGCCTCATAGCATAACGTACCGCCTGAAAACAAGCCCCGCACATATTTTTGTTTAGGACTAACATCGTGAGCCAAATCCTCAGCCCGCATAACAATATCCATTTCCACTTTAGCTATACCATCCAACCAGGCCAACGGATTGGTGCCATTGACCAGTGCTACTGCCATCGCTGCAGCTTCTTCCAGGGTTCCTGCAAAATATTCATTGGGAGCCGGATCATTTGACGGTTCTCCTCCTAAAAGATTAACCACCACCGGTTTTTTCATTTCCTTAATGGTTGCACGGACTTTCTTCAGAACGGACGCTGATGGTGGTTTTGAAATCAGAACTATAACGTCTGTTGCTGGATCTTCATCTAGCTTGCGCATAACTTCGAGGAACATAAGGCCGCCTACTGCCTCTTTTAAGTCACGTCCCCCTACTCCAACCACCTGTGAACAACCGCCACCCCAGCGGTCAATTTGGCAGGTGACTTCCTGAACTCCGGTGCCGGAGGCGCCAACAATACCTATATTCCCTCTGTTAATAACATTAGCAAAACCTAAACAGGCACCATTAATAATTGATGTGCCGCAATCCGGCCCCATCATTAACAAGCCTTTATCAATAGCCATTTTTTTTAGTTCAATTTCTTCCTCAATCGTGACATTGTCACTAAAGAGGAAAACATGCATATCTTTCGACAAAGCTTTCCCTACCTCAATTTTCGCAAATGCACCTGGTACCGATATCACTGCCATATTGGCATTAGGCATCTGCTCAAGGGCTAGCTCCAGGCTCCTGGCTTTCTGGACTTCAAGCGTTCCATTACCCGATGATTCAACCAGAGCATTTTGAGCGGTTTGAATTGCTGCCTCTATGACTTCATTGTTATCGGCATCAACGGCTATTACCAGGTCGTTAGCGCCTGCCCCGATGGCCTCCGGGCCAAGTAAACCTGCCATTTCCAAAACCCTTTTATTGGCCTCTGTTGCCATCATTACCGAGGCATTCACAACCCCTTTAACCTCTTTTAGTTCTCTGGATATTCGCATCAAGCGCACCGAATCCTGATAACTGTTTTTAATAATTATATTTTCTATACTCATGCTGCCACTCCTTATTGTTTCGTAGAAATGGTTTTGGCCATAGCCAAAACTGCCTGTTCAAAGACACCCAATGGAGCATGTGCTACGCCCGCCCCTATCTGCCCAATGCCTGCATCCTTATGAATTACCCCGGTATCAATAATTGGTACGATCTGTGAACCTACAATTTTACGAATGTCCAAACCGGTAGGCGCGCCTGCAAAATCCAGATTGGGAATAGCAAAATTCTTATTTTTGGCATAGTTGATTGATGCCATTTTTTTATTCAATTCGATGGAATCTTTTACACTGCCCCCAACAAATGAGGCTATAGTTGGTGCACATGCAAAGGTCATTCCGCCAAAACCGGTGGTTTCAATAATGGAGCTGTCACCAATATCTGCCACTGCATCTTCAACACTATAGCCGGCATAATAGAGGCAGTCGTCCAAAGCAGGTGCATCAGCCACAAACCATTGATCCCCTAAACCCCCGACCCGGATAGCAAAATCCGTGCCGTTACGAGTCATGGCCGTTACAATAGTACTATTGGGCACGCCATGAGCTGCATCCATTACAGATTTACCGGCGGCCATCGCCAGATTCAAGCTGAACGTGTTATTCCCAGCCATAAACCTCACCATCTCTGCGATATACGAACCTTTAACTCCAGCCTCGGCCAAAAGCGGAACCAGTTCCTTAATAAGCAGGGCGGTGGTTGCCTGGCATCTAACATGAACCTCGTCCCCCATTGATAATCCCTGGGCGACCAGATTAAACGGATTAATTGTACCGTTTTGTTTGGATAATGCTTTTTTCACACTGGGCCCAAACACGTCTCTGAACCAACGAAGCTGATTAAGAGTGCTTTCATCGAAATCACCATACCATAGCGTTACTCCTCTGCCCTCATTCAGGGTGGAATAAGCACGATTGCCGGACGTACGGTTTTCGACTATCCATACCGGCATCGATGGAGAAATAATGCCTGTCATAGGTCCTACAGCGGAATGAGCATGATTATTGGAAAATTCCACTTTATTCTTATTTACCAGCCTAACGGCAGATTCCCGGTTTTTAGCCCATCCTTCGAAAATAATCGCTCCAATTACGGCCCGCTGTACCCCTGGACACATCCGTTCCCAGGTTAATGGCGGTCCAGAATGGAAAATGGTGCGGGGACCCATACCGGGAATTACATCCAGTGCCCGCTCCATACCAATTAAGACGGGTTCCCCGCTCATTATTTTCTCTACCGTCAGCTTATTAGCTTCTTCAACATTGGAATTTTCCAACACTTTTAGTGCGTTTACCATTTCAGTATTACCACCGGCAGGAATTTGCCAATCTATTAGAACGGTCTCCACCTCCTGGGTTATTAAATCCTCACCAAATGAAGGCAACCCAATATTAACCGTCTTCAATTTCTGCGAAAACAACTCATAGGTAGCCATTAATGTTACTCCTCCTCACGCAAATCTTAACATGACACAATATATGTACCACTTTCTCCCTGTAAAGCCGCCTCTAGCTTTTCAGCCGAAGTAATCAAAACCTCTTTACCTCCAGCAGAAATGAAGTCCAAGGCCGCTTTAATCTTGGGACCCATACTTCCGGGAGGAAAATGACCCTCAGCCATATACTTCTCCGCTTCGGATACATTAATCTTTTTTAATAATTGCATGTTAGGTTTACCATAATTAATGGCAACCTGTGACACTCCGGTTAGCACAATATAGATGTCTGCCCCAATTTCCTCTGCCAGCAGACTAGAGGCAAAATCTTTATCGATTACCGCCTCTAATCCTGTAAGTTTTTCATTAACCTTAGCTACGGGAATTCCCCCCCCGCCACAAGCAATTACAATATTGCCCGCCAGGGCAAGATCTCGAATTGCTTGGCTTTCCATTATTTTTCTGGGCTTAGGTGATGGAACCACCCGGCGGTATCCCCGGCCGCTGTCTTCCACCATCTGCCATCCCTTAGTCTCTTTCATTTCCTGGGCTTTTTCCGCTGAAAAAAATCCTCCAATTGGTTTGGTAGGATTCTGAAATGCTTGATCGGTGTGGCTGACAGCAACATTTGTCAACACAGTAAGCGTATTTTTATCGATCCCCAGCCTTTTTATAGCGCGCCGTAAAGCAGTTGTCAGCATATAGCCCATCGTCCCCTGAGTCGCTGCTACACAGACATCCAATGGCATCATTGGTATCTTGGCAGCTGACTCCTCGTTCTGAGCTAAAACCTGCCCTACCTGCGGTCCATTGCCATGTACTAAAATAACCTCATAACCACTGCGTACAATTCCCAGAATTACCTCAGCGGCAGTATCAGCATTCGCCTGCTGTTCTTCAAAAGTCCCAACTTGAGTTTCAGGTAACAATGCATTCCCGCCTAAAGCTACAACCGCTATTTTTTTCTGGCTATTCACCAAAACTCAGTCCTCCATTCTTTTTTATAATGGTGAAGTTAATCAATTAACACCTTGGTTAATATTATACGAGATTGGACATCCTTCCAGAAGTATGTTGCTTATGTAACAGTACTTGACGGCTATATCAAGTATTGACCTCATAGCCTTGGAATTAAGACTGGAACTTAAATCCCCATGGCCTCTACAACCAGCTCGGTTATATCCTTCTGTATCAGATTAATTTTTTCATTATCAATAGCCTGTGATAAATTGGTTTTACAAAATGGACAGCAACTAGCCAAAATGCTGGCTCCCGTTTCTTCTGCCTCCTCAGCCCGGGTTCTGGCCAGCCCCAGGGCAATATCCGGCAAACCCGCTTTGACACCGCCTCCAGCTCCACAGCAGCGTGATTCCTCCCGAATATTGTGCATCTCAACCAATTCCAAGCCTGGAATTGCCTGTAAAACAGCCCGGGGATCTTCATATTCCCCGGCGTGCAGCCCCAGGTGGCAGGGATCATGATAGGTTACTTTTTGATTGATTGGTTGGGTGAATGTAAGCCTGCCATTCTTGATTTGCTGAGCCAAATACTGTGAAATGTGCATTACTTTAAAAGGCAGTTTCTTTTCGTACCAATGCGGGTAATCATCTCTAATAGTCTTAAAACAACCTGTGCATGATGCAACCACAATTTCAGCACCGGTATTTTTCAAGGCTTCCACATTATGCTCAACCAGTCCTTTTATTTGCCTGCGTTGACCAGTACGTATCAAGGGTGAGCCGCAGCACCATTCCTCTTCGCCCAGAACCGCAACCTGGTCACCAATGGCCTGTAAAATTCTCACACTATCGCTGGCTAGCTTCTGCATTTTATAGGATGAGGTACAGCCAACGAAGAATGCCACCTCACCTTTTCGACTCAGCTCGATGTCACCTGCCCAGGCATCCCTATTCGCAGCTGCTTCACGAAAAGCATTGTGAAATTCAGCAACTGATGCATCAATTACTCTATGTGGTTCCAGAGGCCCTAAATTATCCTCTACCAACCAGGAACGTACATCTTCCCAAATTTCTATGAGCGGCAAATCTGTCTGGCAGACCTTTTCACATCGGCTGCATGTGGTACAGACATAAAAGCGTTCCGCAAGTTCCTTATTGGCTTTATAATCATTTTCCAAAACAAGTTTTAACAGATGCATTCGTCCTCGTGGACCATATGACTCCCAGCCTTTCAGTTCGGCTACCGGGCAAGTCGCGGTACAATAAGCACATTGTGCACAGGTATAGATTTCATCCTGAATCGTTCCAAGTCTTTCTTGAAGCATATATTTCTCCTCCTATCACCCGTGCTTCACAAAAAGTCCCAGCCCCCCCATGGCAAAGCCATAAGCGAACTTGGGAAGGGGTACTCTGAATCTGGTCCAGTGGCAGATTCCCTTACCCGGATTCATAATATTGTGTGGATCAAGTTGTTTTTTAAGCTTCACCAGTTCGTTATACTTGGCACCATGTACCTGTTTAGCATAAAAAGCATTAAATAAACCAGCTCCATACGGAGCACCGCCAACTTTTACACTAAGGTCATTTAATTCCTTAACCAATGACATCATTGTCATGTAACGGAATTTTTTTCGTTGATCGCTGAGCACCTGGGGCATAAGCACGATTTCTTTTACTCCCAGGGTTCCGTGTATGCCAATAGTAAGATTTTTGGCCTTGCCCATTTTATTGACAAGTCTAATCACTTCTGTTAACTGACCCAGAGGTGCAGTAAATTCTCCGCCCAGAAGGTTGGGGCCGGCTTTCTTATGGTTCATGGCCCGAAAGCGGTCTTCCCACTCAGCCCAGGCTATTTGCCTCGCTAATTCCTGTCCTCCATGTGATGCAATAATCTGACGCAGCTTATTAACATCTGTCTCGAAAGAAGCCTCGTCACCTTCCAGCACAATCGTTACAATATTCTGGGCTGGGTGATTGCCTCTATTTAACTGAGTTTGGGGTATATGAAGCCCGGCTTTTTTCTTAAATCCCAGCAGGTTCTCATCTTCAAAAACCACGAAAAATGGTTTAAGCGAGATACATTCTTTTACCGCGGCACACAATTCCTTGATATCTTTAAAGTTAAAACTAAATGGTTCCTGCCTGAGCGGTAAAGAGCGAACCTTCAAAGTGACTGTATCAATAATCCCCAAAATCCCATCACTTCCTAAGAAGCTTTCAACTTTATGTCCAGATGTTAACACCGATTCCAGATATTCACCTGATGCCAGAGCTACCCCCAGATCAACAACTGAATCTGCTGAATATCCAAAACGGGAAGAACCTATTCCTAGCCCGGCTTTGCCCATTCCCATGGCGGAGTTGGCCAGCCAACCTGCTACGGTCGCCGAAGGAGCGCTGCTCGGATAACTATACAGAGTAAGCCCGCGACGGCTCAAAAATTTTAATACAGTTTCATAGTTTGTCCCTGCCGCCACTTTGACCGTTAACCCTGACTCATTCAATTCAATAATTCCACGGCGTGCTGTCATATCAACCGATATCCCGCCTAAAACCGGATAAGCCCCCCCCATCATGGTGGTAGCCCGGCCGCGCGGGGTTAATGGAACTGCATTTTGGGCTGCAAACTTCACCAATTGCTGCAGTTGTTCCGGAGATTTTGGCCGTACAACTGCATCCGGCTTGCTTTTATAGACCATACCCAATAACTTCGGTACAGGAGCCATATCATGGGCGCATTGTATGCGTTCAATTTCACTGGTTGAGATCGAGTCTGGACCAAGAAGCTCAATTAATTCTTGTATCAGTGTTTTGTTCATGGATTCACCTCACAATTTGGATTGGCCAAAGCCCATTAAGGGTAACTTTAAATCCCAGATATCAATACTATCCCCGCGACTTTCTATGGTTACAGTCGGACTGTCAATAACTGTTGCATACGACGCACAACATATACCGCGCTCTTCAAATAATACACGTACATCTTTAACATTGCGGGGGCGTACAGATAAGATAAAACCGTAACTTGGGAAAGCTCTCAACCACTTTTCAACATCAACTCCCGGAGGATATGAAATCTTATCCAGGTCCAGTCTGGCACCGTATCCGGAAGTATCCAACAGCATAATGGTAGTTCCGATAATTCCTGCCATACTTACATCCTTAGCCGTATCGCAAAGACGTAATTCCGCTAAAAGAGGAAGTATCTCCAGCTCAGATCTTAGCTGCTCCGGGGAACACATGCTTGAACAATCCCAAAAATCAAAAACGTCGTTTAATCGCCCCTCATGCTTGTATACAAGCATGAGCTGGTCCCCCGGCCGAGCTGTGTGGCTGGTCAGCAATTTCTTGGCCTGACCCAATATAGCTACAGCCAAAGAAGAAATATCTTGGTTCCTGGTATAATGTCCTCCGACTATAGGTACCCCAAAACGCTCCGCATTCTCCTGCATTCCGGTCAGTACCTCTGCAGCTATTTTATCGTTGGAGGCAAATAAAACATCTACGACTGCTGTGGGACGGCCTCCCATAGCGTATATATCGCTTATGTTGGTAAGGACGCAGCACCTGCCGGCTAAACGAGGATTAGCTTGCAGCAGTGGCGGCCAAACACCCTCAGCCGCCAAAAGCAAATATCCTCCGTCTACAGCAATTGCTGCGGCATCATCTCCTGATAATACGGGCTGTCCATTAACTAAAGGATTCTGCGGCAAATTGTTAGCAACAATCTGAATATCACGTTTCTGCCCCAAAGCACCTGTCGCCAGCCAATTCGCAACCAGGTTATCCAGCCAGGACATACTATCATCCTTCCCAAATAAGTAATATGGGGGTATCGTCGTATCTTTATTTCTCACTCTGGAACAGTGACTATATCTAATTAGTTATCTGCCTCGAGAAAACCATTTGCATTTCATAGTGAACGACATTTCTTATTACAGACTCTTTCCCGGTCAGAGACCAGCCTAGTCTTCGGAAAAACCTCACATTTTGTTTCTGTATTTGTGCATAAAAGTAACGGCAACCACGATTTCGCACCTCTTCTACTGCCCTTCTTACTAGGCTAGCACCGATTCCACTGCGAAAACCAGGTAAAACAGCTAGGCGTCCTCCTATCCAATCCCCATTTCCTAAAGGATAGCATCGCACAACTCCAACAACCCGCTTACTCGCACTGTCGATACCAATAATCGGAATTGAATATAAATCATGTTCATCAATATCATCTTCATCAAAAATGCCCTGTTCGCGGACAAATACTTCTCTTCGGACAAATTTATACTGTCTTAGCTCATCCTCGCTTTCGGCAACCTTAATTATAAATCCAGCTGGAATTGTCTCCGCCTCAAAAGCCGGCAAAACCGAGCAAGCACCACATCTAACACAGCCAGCCTTGCTGTCCCTGGCTCGAAGCCCGTTCTTCGATAATGTCTCAGCCACTTGGTTATATATTTCAATCATAATTTCCGGCTCTGGCGGATTTGTATCGGCAAAGGCTGTACCCTTAACTGGTCGCAGCGGCACCACAAATGGATATACTCCCATCTCAATGCAGCGATTACAGCCTGCCAGAGTGGTTTCACGGTCCTCACCCAGTCCAATTATGATATAGGTACTGACCTGATTCCTGCCAAAAACCTCAACCGCTTCGGTAAAACCTTCAAAATACGCACTTACCGGTATCTTGGCCTTCCCCGGGGTAATATGTTCTCTCACTTTTTGGTCAAAACTCTCCAGGTGCATCCCAATGGTATCGACTCCACATTCTTTAAGATAGGCATAGATACCCAAATCATCTACCGGTTCAAACTGAACATGTATCGGTAATCCGGTCGCTTCCTTGATCGCATGAGCACAATTCCCCATATGTTTGATACCATGCCAGGGATTAGCTGTTGTTCCGGCAGTTAAGGTTACGTGGGTTATTCCATCCAATCTCATAGCCGCTTCTGCAACCTCTGCCAACTGTTGGGGAGTTTTCACCAGCACAGTATTATGGTCACAAAAGCTGGTACCTATACCGCAAAATTTACACCGCTCCTCCTTATTCCACCGCGAACAATTTTGAATAACCGTGCTGGCCAAACAGTCCTTTCCGTGTAAAAGTGCGATTTGCTGGTAAGGAACCCCGTCGGCAGTTTGCAGCGCATAAAATCGAGGGGTAGCAATCAATCCAGCTTCGCTTACTGCTTCGTCATACCTGTAAATCACTGCCTTCTGTCCATCCTCATGAAGCGCATAAGGCGATTTTAGAACACTTTCACCGGTTGTGGGAACGGTAATCTGATACTTGCCGAATAACAAGCTTCTGCCATTAGCCGGACCGGCTCCGCCCTGACGTCCCTTCCCGGAACCCGGGTCAATTCTAATACCCTTGCTCTGTAACTCCACCATTAGTTCTTTGGTTTGCAAAGGACTACCCATTGTTCTCCTACTCCTTTGTGATTATTTAG
>JAQVWS010000046.1 GCA_028709585.1 Syntrophomonas sp.
AATGCTATAGATGCAGCCAAGGAACTAATTGATAAAAAACTAAACCCCGAAGATATTTCTCTGTTAACCAACGGTGAAGACAATCAGCCCATAACTATATTAGATCCCCAGGGGCAGAATATTGCCGGGACAAATGACTTGGCAATAAGTCTTAACGGAGTAGATTTATATCCGGAAGCAGAATTGATGGAAGTCAAGCCCGGTGAAAAAGTATTGGTTGCGGGGCCTTTAGGCGGTGTTCTGGCAACTAATCCCGAAGACGGCATACGCGGCGCATTAATAAATTATGGCATTGACTATGAGGAAAGCCGCCGTTATTCACAGAGTGTGCGCAGTGGAAAAACCTTGTTGGTTGCACGTGCTGAGGAAGATCAAATCATGGTAATGACCAATATACTCAGCAATAATGGAGCACAGGAAATTAAAAGCTATTTCGATTATAATAACGGAATTGGGTAATTGGGCAGGTAAATCAATAATTATAATTTAGCCGTTGCAAAGCATAGCTTGCAACGGCGTTAGTTTTTCTGCCTGCTGATATTATCGGAGCGATTAAGCTGTTAAATGCCAATATCAGCATGGTATTCCTGTAAAGATTTTACCTGAGTCTGGACACTGGTGTTTTCTTTATAGGCGGCGATGCCTTTGGCACTGGCAAGGGCGGCAGCCATAGTTGTAATATAGGGTACTCGATACCTAATGGCGGCTTTGCGGATATAAGAATCATCATACTTGCTGCGTTTCCCGGAGGGTGTATTTATTACCAGATTTATTTCCTGGTTTGTAATAGCATCAACAATATTAGGACGGCCTTCAAATATCTTTTTGATCTTGTGACAACTAATCCCCTTTTTCTGAAGATATTTAAAGGTTCCTCCCGTTGCTTTTATTTCAAAGCCGATATGGGCAAATATCCGGGCTGCTTCCAAGGCAGCCGGTTTATCCTTATCGGTTACACTAATCAGTACCGTGCCGGAGGTGGGCAGGGAGGACTGGGTGGCTTCTTGAGCCTTATAGTAAGCCAGTTCAAAAGAATCAGCAATTCCTAATACTTCTCCGGTAGAGCGCATTTCCGGCCCCAGAATGGGGTCAACCTCCGGAAACATATTGAAGGGAAACACCGCTTCTTTGACTCCAAAATGGTTTATTTTATGTGGCACCAGATTTATTATAGAGTAGTTCTTTTTGGCATAATCCGCCATCATTATTTCGGTGGCAATTCGAGCCATGGAGATATTGCAAACCTTAGATACCAGGGGAACAGTTCGAGAAGCCCGCGGATTAGCTTCCAAGACAAATACTCGGTCATCAGCAACAGCGTATTGCATATTCATAAGACCGACTACATGCATCTCTCGGGCAATTTTTTTAGTATATTCCACAATGGTGTCAATATGTTGCTGAGGAATGCTGATGGGGGGAATTACACAAGCGGAATCTCCTGAATGGATACCGGCTAATTCAATATGTTCCATTACGGTAGGCACGAAGGCCTCATTGCCATCGGCAATGGCATCTGCTTCTGCTTCGATTGCGTTACTGAGAAATCGATCAATCAGAATGGGTCGTTCAGGAGTAATATCCACCGCAGCTGCCAAATAGCGGCGCAGCATTTCTTCATCATGTACGACTTCCATCCCTCGTCCGCCTAATACATATGAAGGCCGAACCATTAAGGGATAGCCAATCCTTTCTGCAATTACCAGTGCTTCTTCCAGATTCACGGCCATGCCAGATTCCGGCATGGGTATGCCCAACTTATCCATGATAAGTCGAAAATGGTCACGATCTTCAGCCAGGTCAATAGTATCCGGGGTGGTGCCCAGAATTCTTACACCAGCCTGAGCCAGTTCTCTTGCAATATTCAGGGGAGTCTGACCTCCAAACTGAACAATTACTCCCAGTGGTTTTTCTTTTTCGTATATGCTTAACACGTCTTCAACAGTCAACGGCTCGAAATAAAGCTTATCCGAGGTATCGTAGTCGGTGGATACAGTCTCCGGATTACAGTTGACCATAACCGTTTCATAACCCATTTCACGCAGGGCAAAGGCGGTATGTACACAGCAGTAATCAAACTCTATGCCCTGACCGATTCTATTCGGCCCTCCTCCCAAAATCATCACTTTGGGCTGGTTGCTTACGCTGGTTTTATCAGCGGCATTATAGGTGGAAAAATAGTAGGCTGCATTTTCAACCCCGCTGACCGGGACAGGCTCCCAGCCCTGGATTACGCCTAAGGCGGTTCTTTGCCGGCGGATATCTTTTTCCGGCCTATTTAACAACATGGCTAAATAACGGTCGGCAAAACCGTCTTGTTTAGCTTGTCTAAGCAGTTGGTCCGGCAGTTGACCTTCTTTATGCTTAAGAATCTCTTCCTCTAATTCAACCAGTTCACGCATTTGTTCAATAAACCAGGCTTTAATATGTGTCAAATGGTGCAACTGCTCTACATCTGCACCTTTGCGCAAAGCCTCATACATGATAAATTGCCTTTCACTGGATGGTTCAGCCAGTAAAGACAATAAATCCTCCAGGGAGCGCCGGTTATAATCCTTGGCAAAACCCAATCCATAGCGATTAATTTCCAGGGAACGTATCGCCTTATGAAAGGCTTCCTTATAGTTCTTGCCAATGCTCATTACCTCGCCCACGGCCTTCATCTGGGTGCCAAGCTTATCAAGGGAACCGGGGAATTTTTCAAAAGCCCAGCGGGCAAACTTAACTACCACGTAATCACCAGAAGGAGTATATTTATCCAAAGTATCATCTCGCCAGTAAGGAATTTCATCCAGGGTTAAACCTGCTGCCAGTAAGGTGGAAACCATAGCAATGGGAAAGCCGGTGGCTTTGGAAGCCAAGGCTGACGAACGGGATGTACGAGGATTTATTTCAATAATAACTACCCGATCTGTATTGGGATCGTGGGCGAATTGGACATTAGTACCGCCCACCACTTCGATAGCCTCCACAATAGCATAGGCATATTTTTGTAACCGCTGCTGCAATTCAGCGCTTATAGTAAGCATTGGGGCAGTACAAAAGGAATCTCCGGTATGTACGCCCATAGCATCAACATTTTCGATAAAACATACCGTAATCATTTTATTGTTTGCGTCACGGACTACTTCCAGTTCCAATTCTTCCCAGCCCAGTACCGACTCCTCCACCAGAACCTGGCCGACTATACTGGCAGTGATACCCCGATTGGCAATTATTCTTAATTCTTCAATATTATAAACGAGACCTCCGCCGGTGCCTCCCATGGTATAAGCAGGACGTATGACCACCGGAAAACCAAGTTCCAATGCAATGCTTTCCGCTTCCTCCACCGAATATGCCGGTTTGCTGCGCGGCATTTCGATTCCTAGTTTATTCATGGTTTCTTTAAAAGCGATCCGATCTTCACCCCGTTCAATCGCATCTATCTGTACACCAATCACCTTTACATCATATTTCTCAAGAATACCAGCGTTATTTAGCTCGGAGCATAGATTAAGGGCGGATTGACCGCCTAAATTAGGCAATAATGCGTCAGGGCGCTCTTTCGCAATAATATTAGTAAGAGATTTTAGATTTAGAGGCTCAATATAAGTAATATCAGCAATGCCAGGATCGGTCATAATAGTTGCAGGATTCGAATTGACTAGTACGGTTTGATAACCAAGTTTTCGCAGAGCCTTACAGGCCTGGGTGCCGGAATAGTCAAATTCACAGGCTTGTCCGATGATAATTGGACCTGAACCAATTATCATAACTTTGTTAATGTCGGTTCTTTTAGGCATATATTACCTCCCGCTTCATTATCTGGATTAGTATAGATATGTTTTGCATTATTTATTAAACTTATTAATTTTATCACATAAGTCAATAAGTTTAATAATATGGGCTGGATTATTAAAATTTATTTCGATCTTCCTTAAAGTGATTCCTAATGGAACGCTTCCAATTAAAATGATTGGAGTTACTTTATCTTGAGAAAGCTGATTTAATAATTTCTTTATTGTATTAATGGTCAATTAGTCATTATATTGGAATATTGTATATTTCATGCAAATGGCAACGCTATAGCCCATAAATACTAATATCTCAAGTAGTTTATGAACAGATTTATAATGTATAATTAGATAGAGCCTAGTAAAAAGCTCATTTTTAAATAATTGGATATTGAAAATAAGATTAGGAAATAGGCCAAATGGTTGTAGAACATATATGGATCAACAATGCAGCGGGAGGTCATTATGGCTGACTTAATAGAAGTAATAGGTATTATAGAACAAAACTGCACTAATTGTCATCAGTGCATAGCGGTGTGTCCGATTAAAATATGCAGTAACGGCAGCGGAGATGTTATCAAATTTGATAATAATTTATGTATTGGTTGCGGTCGCTGCATTGATGCCTGTATAAAGAGTCATAGAGGAGTTATTCAAAAAAGTGCCCGGTATGCTATCGATGACGCGCCTGAGTTTGTAGCCGATTTATCCAAAAAGAATATAGTCGCCCTGGTAGCACCTTCTGCTCAGGGCAACTTTGATTTAAACAGATTGATCACAGCTTTAAAAATGTTGGGAATTAAAAAGGTTTACGATGTATCACTGGGTGCAGAGATTACTGTAGCTTGCTATCACGAAGCTATTCAAAACGGGAGTGTAAAAACCCCGGTAATTGCCACGCCTTGTCCTGCTGTGGTTAAATATATCGAATTGAATCATCCTGATTTAATCGAACACCTGGCCCCTATAGGCAGTCCGGTTTACAACCTGGCCGTTTTTGTAAAGTCATTAAACCCTGATGCTGAACTGGCTTTTATTTCCCCCTGTCTGGCCAAACGGAGAGAGTTCCAGGATAGCCAGATTATTAAATATAATGTAACCTACCAGTCAATATATAAAATTATGCAAGATAGTGAACTTAATCTGGATTTATTGCAAAAGGGGCAATTTGATATTAATGTCCCCGCAGGGATTGCCGCTAATTTTTCTACTCCCGGCGGGCTTAAAGAATCATATTTGTATCATTATCCTGATACACCAGCTAGTTCTATTGCCAGGGTAGAGGGTCCCTTTGTCTTTGAAAGTTATTTGAGCAAATTGTCAGAATTAATAAAAAAGAAAAGTACCCATCTACCCCTCATAGTAGACATCTTGAGTTGTGAAAAGGGATGCAATATGGGAGTTGGATGTATTAAAAAATCACCTGCTGAGATAGAATTTGCTGTGGCTGTCCGCTCAGAACAGGGATTAAGCGATGAACAGACTAACAAACAACTCGAAGAATTTCTATCTGTTGTATTAAAAAATCATAATTTCAAATATCATAAATACAGGGATTTATCACATCAGAACCATCTTAATATTCCTACCGACAGCGAATTACAAACTATATATATTGATATGCACAAGGTTGAAGAAAAGGACTTCAGGAATTGCGCCGCCTGCGGTTACAACTCTTGCTATCAAATGGCAGTTGCGGTATTTAACGGCTTAAATAAAGCTCAAAACTGTCACTTATACCAGGAGAAGGAGCTGCGCCGGGAACAGCAAGCTTTGAGGAATATTCATGAAGAATTGACTAACGTTTTTGATACCATGTCAGACGGTGTTATTGTATTAAACAGAGAAGGAACGGTATCACAGTTTAATCCGGCAGCCAAACAAATCATTGGCTATTCAGACGAAGCACTAATAGGCGTTAATGTTGTCAATCTTTTCAGTGGCAAAGCTCCCAAGACCCTGAACCTTTTAGTAACGGGCAAATCCTTTTTAGATACAGAGATTCTAATTGAAGGCATACATGGCAAAATTCATGCAACATGCTCAGGAATACCCATATTTAATGAAAAAAAGCAAGTTATTGGGGCTACTATAATCCTTAGACCGATGGCTCAGGTACAACAACTTGTAAACAAGATTACCGGGGCTCAGGCCAGTTTTACTTTTGACTCCATAATTGGGGAAGACAAGCATTTAAAAAAATCGGTAAAACTGGCAATAATGGCGAGTCGCAATAATTCCACAGTTCTTTTGCAGGCTGCAAGCGGAACAGGCAAGGAAGTATTTGCCCAAGCTATTCATAACAGCAGTTCACGTAGCAAAGGACCTTTTGTCGCTATCAATTGTGCTGCTTTGCCAAGGGAATTAGTAGGAAGTGAGTTATTTGGTTATGTAGAAGGGGCTTTCACAGGAGCCAGACGCGGGGGAAGGCCCGGGAAATTTGAAATGGCCAATAATGGAACCTTATTTCTTGATGAAATCGGTGATATGCCCCTGGAACAACAAGCAATTCTTCTGAGGGCCATACAGGAGAAGGCCATCTTAAGAGTAGGAGGCGATAGCCTAATAAATGTTGATGTTAGAATAATAGCTGCCACTAATAAGGATTTGCTAGAGCTGGTAGAGCAGGGAAGATTTCGAGCTGATCTATATTACAGGATTAATGTAGTTCAAATTGGAATCCCTTCTTTGCGCGAGAGGCGCGGAGATATCATGCTGCTATTTCATTATTTTTTAAATCAAATGTCTCCTCGATTCGGAATAGATACTTTAGAGATTGATTCAGCAGTAATAAAATATCTTAAAGACTACGATTGGCCGGGTAATATCAGAGAACTGCAAAATACAGTGGAAAGGATTCTTTTAGTCGCTGAACATGGTCGTATATCTATAGAACACCTTCCCCGAGAAGTTATAAATATACCTATCAGTGCTGCCAGGGATGGGGAAGGGCGCCAAATCCCTTCTTCTAACGCAGTTCCCAGGTTAATTAACCGTAATACTCGTAAAATATTATTACTTGAGCAAGAAAGAGAGAGAATTATTAAGTTTTTGGATTTATATAGCGGCAATATAACCAAGGCGTCCGCTGAGTTAGGAATATCACGCAGTACGATGTATAGAAAAATGAAGGATTATAATATTACTAACTAATTAAATGTGTCAAAACTGTAGCAATATATGATACATGCTACGCATTTGATACAAAATGGAACATAAATAGTCGGCTGCGGCAAGGTTAAAAACACCAGAATTAAATTAATTGATTAATAATAACGTCCCAATAAGGGGCGTTTTATTTACTTAATAATAAAATCTATACATTCAACTCCAGATTGGCACGTTATTTGCTATATATAATGGCAAAGAAACGAATCAGTTGATAAATAATTTATAAGGAAGGTGAGAATATGAATAACGAAGAAAAGAAAAGTATAGGGAAAAGCTGGATAGAAACATTTTTGGATTATTACGGGGACGAAAATAACGAACCCAAAACAGTGGAAGCAATCAACCAAGAGTGGAAAGAATGTTTTATGACTGATAGTAATACTAAAAGTCAGGTTATTGAAAGCTGGGAAGGAATATTTTCGCAATATTATGGTAACGAAAATAGCGAAGCAATTACAGTGGAAGAAATCAATCAAGAGTGGATTGAATACTTTATGGTAGATTATAAGACTAATTGGGTCTTAAACATTGCAGCTTAAATGCGCTACAAATGAAAAAGTTGCACAAAAAAGTGGTGAGAAATTCACCACTTTTTGTGTGAGGTGAGCCCAGTCAATTTATCAGATAGTAAAAGCTTGGATATCATAGCGGCGATTGAAATATTTTCTCATATATACTTATCCAGCTTGATTTTTTTATGAATTTAAGCTATATATTTATTAGCACTCTCTTGCGTAGAGTGCTAATAAATATATAGAGGTGTAAATGTTATGACTATCAAACAATTTCAAACCGAGTCAAAACGTCTATTGGATTTGATGATCAATTCGGTTTATACCAACCGGGAAATCTTTTTAAGGGAATTGATTTCCAATGCCAGTGATGCAATTGACAAATTATATTACCTTTCTTTAACAGATCCGGCTGTAAGAATGAACAGGGGAGATTTCGGCATAAACATAGTAATTGATAAGGAAAACAGAACCCTGACCATATCTGATACAGGCTGTGGCATGAATAGGGAAGATCTCGAAACGAATCTGGGAACGATAGCTCAGAGTGGTTCCCTGGCTTTTAAAAATAACAATGAAGCTAAAGATGATATTGAGATTATTGGGCAGTTTGGAGTGGGGTTTTATTCTGCTTTTATGGTCAGCAATCGAGTGACTGTTATTACCAAGGCATATAGCTCAGATGAAGCTTATAAATGGGAATCAGAAGGAGTGGATGGCTATACTATAACGAATACCAGCAAAGACAGCCCTGGCACAGATGTTGTTTTAAGAATAAAGGATAATATAGGCGAGGATAGCTTTGACGAATTTCTGGATGATTATAAAATAAAATCTTTGGTGAAAAAGTATTCAGATTATATTCGCTATCCAATTAGAATGGATATGGAAACGCGCAGGCTACAAGAAGGCTCGGAGGACCAGTATGAAACCTATACAGAAAATATGATTCTGAATAGTATGGTCCCGATCTGGCGGAAGAATAAAAACGAATTAAAAGAAGAAGATTATTATAATTTTTATCAGGATAAGTTCTATGATTATGAAAACCCCCTGCGGGTAATTCATAGCAGTACGGAAGGAACCGCCACATATAACGCTTTGTTGTTTATTCCCGCCCGGACTCCCTATAATTATTACAGCAAGGAATTCGAGAAAGGTTTACAGCTCTATTCCAATGGGGTATTAATTATGGATAAATGTGCTGATCTTTTACCCGATCATTTCAGTTTTGTCAAAGGGCTGGCAGACTCTCAGGATTTATCCCTAAATATATCCCGGGAGATGCTCCAGCATGACCGCCAATTAAAACTGATAGCCAAAAGCCTGGAGAAAAAGATAAAGAGCGAACTATTCGATATGCTTAACAAAGAACGGGAAAAATACAAAACATTTTTTAAAAACTTTGGATTACAGCTGAAGTTTGGAGTCTATAACGGTTATGGGGTTAACAAGGAACTGTTAAAGAATTTGCTTATGTTTTATTCTTCCCGTGAGAAGGACATGGTTACGATTGAAGAATATATAAGCCGCATGCCTGAAGAACAAAAACATATTTATTTTGCTGCAGGCGAAAGCATTGAGCGTATAGACAGCTTGCCTCAAACCGAACTGATCAAAGAAAAAGGCTATGAGATCTTATATCTTACTGATGATGTGGACGAGTTTGCGCTAAAAATACTGCATGAATATAACGGTAAAGAGTTTAAATCTGTCTCCAGCCAAGATTTAGGGCTGGAAAGCGAAGAAGATAAGAAAAAGACAGAGCAAAAAGCCCTGGATTATCAAGAGATGTTTGATTTCATTAAGGATTCTCTTAATGGCAAGATAAAAGAAGTGCGTTTATCGCCCCGTCTAAAATCTCATCCGGTATGTTTAACCAGTGATGGGGTATTGTCATTGGAAATGGAGAAAATACTAAACGCCATGCCAACTGATAATAACGTAAAAGCTGACCGGGTACTGGAGCTCAACCCCAACCATCCTATTTTTGATGTGTTAAGCAAACTCTTTGCTAATGATAAAGAAAAGCTGAAAATTTACAGTGAACTTTTATATGCTCAGGCTCTGCTTATTGAAGGAATGTCTATAGATGACCCGGTGGCTTTCTCAAACTCTATCTGCAATTTAATGGTTGATTAGATGTTTGCGTAATTAAGGTATTAAGAAAAATAAAAAGACACCTGCTGAAATAATAAGCTCCCCATTGAGTAGACACCTGAAATAAAAAAAATTCAGGACTACGCAGAGGGGAGCTAAAAAAATGCGGGTGCTTTATTTATATCAGATTATAGCATTAAGGGGTTTAACTTTATTTGATTAATCCTTTTAATTCATCTATGAAAACCTGGTAACCATCGGAATCAGGGGTGAAATATTTTTTGGAATCCACTACAGTTTCCCAAAAAAAGGCCTGCAGTTCCATATCAGCAGTATCCAGATTTTGTTTACTAATACTTTTGGTTGCAGAAGGGAGGCACCCCAACGATTTGACGGTACGTCTCAAATGAGCAACAATATCGATTATACCTTCTTTTGTTTTCCAATCCATAATATCCATCCTTTCACTGTGCTGTTTATATAGCTGCCGTTTAATATCTCTTTATCGATATTAAAATGAGCAGATTGGTATGTCAATTCAATTCTAACAGAAATATACAGCCTTAAATTTCTCTAATAAAACTAATGATGATATAATTTAGCTTATATTTTTGCATTATAACCAGAAACGCCGTCCTCACTATAGATCGAAAAAGAAGGGAAGGATTGAATATGAAATTTGTCAGCTTTTATTATGGTGGAGAAGAAAATGTAGGAATACTAATTGATGACTATGTTATGCCTATAAATGAGATTACTTTATTAAACAACAAGAAAATTAGTTCTATGCTTGAACTAATAGAAACTATGAATAAAGAATTAATGCATCAGCTGGATAAGGCAGTAACTGACTTACAATACAGACGTATACCCCTTAATTCTATAAAATTACTGGCACCAATCCCTAATCCTAAAAGAAACATTTTTTGTTTGGGAAAGAATTATGCAGAACATGCACGAGAAATTGAAGCCACTAAAATATCTGATACCGGCATACCAGAATATCCGGTTTATTTTACTAAAACTGCTAATCCAGCTATTGCGGACGGGGATAATATCGTGTTTTCTGATGCTGTTACCGGGCAGGTCGATTATGAGGCTGAATTAGCGATAATAATCGGCAAAAAAGGCACTAACATAAAACCGGAAGAAGCCGAAGATCATATCTTTGGCTACACGATCATTAATGACATATCAGCCAGAGATCTGCAGGTTAAACACAAGCAATGGTTTAAAGCCAAAAGCCTGGACACTTTTTGTCCTATGGGCCCTGTAATTGCAGATAAAAGAGAAATACCTTTCCCGGTGGATCTAAAGATACAATCCCGTATTAACGGGGAATTAAGGCAAGACTCTAAAACCGGCAAGATGATATTTAGTATTCCTCACATTGTCAGTGATCTGTCCCAGGGGCTTACCTTAATACCCGGAGACATAATCAGCACCGGAACACCCAGCGGGGTAGGGATGGGTTATAAACCGCCCAGATTCCTGACGGAAGGTGATATTGTTGAATGCTATGTTGAAAAAATCGGTAAATTAACCAACCGGGTTGGTATTGTTTAATGCTAATAACATGATATACCTGTATATTACTGGCAAGCAAAAAAGTAAAATGGTATACAGCTATTTTTAGTTTATTTGCAGTATAATGACGAAGGTTATTAAATCGCAGTTGTAAGGAGACTTTGGAACAGTGGAGATATTACTTATTTGCATGCCTATTTTTATTATAATCATATTAGGCAAAATACTGCTTAGATTTGAATTATTAGACCATCAATTTATTAATAGCAGCAATAAACTAGTTATGAATATTTTCTTACCCATACTGTTATTTAATGAGATTAGTAAATCGAATTTTAATGAGGTTTTTAGTTATAAACATGTGATTATAATGTTGGCTGCTATTACCCTGGTGTATATGCTTAGCTTTCCCCTGGGTTCATTGTTTAAACTATCCGGTGCATCATCGAGAACCTTTGTAACCAATAGTTTTCGAGCCAATGCCGCCTTTGTAGGTCTTCCAGTATGTTTCTATGCTTTTGGCAGCCAGGGGTTATCTATTGCCAGTATCTACCTGGCATTTATGATTCCTTTGAACAATGTTTTGGGAATTATGGCCTACAACACCAGCGGTTATAAATTATCTGATCTTAAAGAAATGATAAAAACCACAGCGCTAAATCCGCTTATCATAGCAGCTGCTATTGGCCTGGCGTTTTCTATGCTGGAAATTACTTTGCCTGGGTTTATAAGCAAAACAATGTCGATTCTAAGCGGAGTCGCTCTGCCAATGGCGTTATTAGGTATTGGTGCCAACATTAATTTAGATTGTCTGCAGGGTAATAAGATTATAATCGCCGTTAGTGCAGGGATGAAGCTGGTTATTTTGCCGCTCATAGCTTTTTTAGTTTTAAAGATAATGAATATTGAAAGCTTTGGATTATTGGAAAAGGTATTGATAATTTTACTGGCTTCTCCGTCTGCACAGGTTAATTATATTTTTGCTGCTGCCATGCAAGGTGATCCGGATCTTGCCAGTGGGGGAATTATAATTTCCACGATTTTATCTGCTTTAACCTTTATTGGATGGATAAGTATAATAAATATATAAAGCTACCTATTATAAAGTCACTCATAAAGATATAAGATACGTAAAAAAGAGAGGTATGCGCCTCTCTTTTTTGATTTACATTAAGTTTTATTTAAGCTTAGATCTTAAACTGATTGATTAATAAGTTAAGTTGTTCAGCGTTCTTAGCCATTCTCATGGAGGCTTCATTAATCTCGGTAGCAATAGCTGCAGCATTTTCGCTGGCTTTGGCAATCTCCTGAGAACCTGCAGTAGTTTCTTCAACGGTAGCGGCCGTATTTTCCATGGCCCTATTTATTTCCATAACCGAGTTTAATAAATTATCAGTATCAGCTTTATTATTTTCTGCTGTTTTGACCATCATGTTGGCATCGGAACGATATTTCTTTCCGGTTTCTACTGATTGTTCGTATTCTTTTAAAACTGTTTCATTAATAAAAGTCAATAATTCGTTGGAGTTTTTGACCAGATTACCGATGGCTTCATTGACCTGACGGGTAAGGCCTTGGATTCCGCCTACGGTAGATGCTGAGTCACTGGCCAGTTTTCTGACCTCTTCAGCAACAACGGCAAAGCCCTTGCCATGCTCGCCTGCCCGGGCAGCCTCAATAGCGGCATTCAAAGCCAGGAGATTGGTTTGATCTGCAATACCGGCAATATTTTGTGCCAAATGGGATATTTCTTCAACAACCTTGGCATCATCTATGGCTTTAACAATCTTTTCTTGTATATTGGCATAGATAGCAGTGGTAGCCTGTTGGGCTGAATGAGCATCGGCTTCCATTTTTAAAGCACGGGAATCAACTTCTAATGCTCTTACTTTATCTTGATCAGCAGCCTCGTTGGAACGGGATATTAAATTAAGCATTTCCTGATCTGAAGCCAGTATTTCTTCTGATGCGGCAGATACTTCCTGCATACCAGCTGAGATTTCCTCTACTGAAGCTGATACTTCCTGCATTGTAGCCGCAATATTCTCGCCTGAGGCAGCTAATTCCTCACTGGCGGCAGCCACATCCTGTGAGTTTACAGCTACCTGCCGGATCATTTCTCTTAGCTTGGTGGACATTTCCGCTAACCCCCGCGCTAAGACGCCTAGCTCATCCTGGCGGTTTGAAAATTCCTTATCAATATCAACGGTAAAATCACCTTTTGCCATCTGTTGCAGCTTTTCAACCGTCTGGCCAATTGGCTTGGCAATTTGACGCCCTAATATGGAGGCTACAAATATGCCTAAGAAAAGCAGTAAAAGAGAAGCAATTGCGATACCATTTCTCAAAGTATTCATACCGGACATCACCTCATTTGTGGAGGCTGCCAGGAATAACGACCAATTGGTACCTTCTATGGGAGCGAACCCCATTTCTTTGGCTTCACCATCAAAAGTATAGGCCCCGGTTCCTCTTTCACCGGCAACCATTTTACTAATTAAACCTAATAGGTTGGCGGCAGACGGATCGTCTTTTAATTCATTTAAATAATTGGTCTGGTTCAGTATTAACTCATTGTCGGGATGGGCGATAAAAGTTCCGTCACCGTCAAGAAGGGCAGCATAACCGCTTTGTCCAAACTTTATTTTATTCGTGATCTCTGATAAAGCTGTACCGTCCATGATCCCTATCAGAGCTCCTACCACTTGATTGTTTGCCTTAATCGGAGTGGCAAAAAATACAACCATGGTGTTGCTTACCTTACTGACGGTGGGTTGTGATACGTTCGGTGTTCCTTTCATTGCCAGCTGAAAATATTCACGTTCTTTTATGTCAGCGCTGGTATTATCTGAAGAATGAAGTTGTCCGGCTGGAGTTGCCACCCCAATTTTATTGTAATTGAGGCGTTGGGCTTCTGATTTTAAGACGGGAAATTGACTATCCCAATTCATAGATTGAATAGCTCCATTTTCGGCTATTGCACCCAGAGTGTCGAGTCTGCCGCTTAAATCCTCAGCAATAAGCTTGGCGGCATCTTCCGCGCGATTTGATAAATTGTCATTAATTGAGGTTGATAAGGCCTTACTGGCTGTACTATAGGCAAATATGCCCAATCCTCCGCACACCAATAAAAGGGTCAAACTAAAATAAACCATTAACCGAGAACTAATACTTTTCAATATTATAGCTCCTTTCCCACGAAATCGTAATAATCCGCATCAATGCCAATATTTACATAAACATGCAAGTTTTATACCATAAACAATATTCGCGCTGTTTCGTATTTTTATTCCTTTTAATACTTAATTGTGTAAAAAAAGTGTAGCATAAACAGTACAATTATTGTATATTGCCAGACACTTATGCCATAAATCCTATATTAAATAAAATAAATAAAAAGTTAGTACTCGTTCATATAATATGACTTTGCTATAATTACTAATATAACTTCAAATATTATTTGAATTATAAGGTAAGCTATCAATATAGGATAAGATTAAGTGACGAGGAGGAATAAATAATAATGGAAAAGGAACCAATGCCGGTAGTTACCATAGAAATGGAAAGCGATGATAAAATATGCCTGGAGCTTTATCCCCAAATAGCACCCAACACCGTAAATAATTTTATTTCCCTGATTAATAAGGGCATTTATAATGGAACAATTTTTCATAGGGTTATACCTGGATTTATGATTCAAGGCGGAGATCCTGACGGCAATGGAATGGGCGGGCCGGGCTACAGCATTAAAGGAGAATTCACCAAAAATGGTTTTGTTAATAATTTGCATCATAGCCGAGGTGTATTGTCAATGGCGAGAAGCCAATCCAATGATTCAGCCGGATCTCAATTCTTTATTATGGTAGCAGATGCCAGCCATTTAGATGGCGAATATACTGCCTTTGGAAAGGTAATTGAAGGTATTGAGATTGTTGATAAGATTGTAAACGCACCCCGGAATTGGAGTGACAAGCCGCGCCAAGATCAGCGTATGAGAAAAGTAAGCGTAAATACTTATGACAAGGTATATCCTGAGCCTGAAAAAATCTAACGTTAAGATTTTGAGATAGTCAAAGACGAATTTTATATAAACGGTTGTTATTTGATTTCAATACTGTTATTATGCAGGATGAAAAAAGATATAAAATATAATCGATTTTATTGCAAAGGAGAATAATATGCCGGAAAATAATGAAGCTATATTAGTAGAAGTTCTTAAGGGAACCCAAGTTTTAACCGGT
>JAQVWS010000047.1 GCA_028709585.1 Syntrophomonas sp.
CCGGCTTGGGCTCCCTTTGAACCTAAATGAGCCCGGGCACAATTATCACTGGTAAGGGTAGCGGTTAAAGTTGTATTTAAAGGGTTGCCCTGGGAGTCCAAAGAGGCCCTAATAAGAGTTGCACCAGTATTAAACTGGTATGTGGGAGAAGGTTTTAAGGCTATGTATACTACCGGCTCCGAGCGATCCAAATCGCTGAGATTGACCTGAATCTCTTCATCTAAAAAAAAGGGAGACTCAACTGACACCCGGTAGCTTTCTTCTTCCAGATCAGTAAAAACCAAATAACCGCCAGCTTTGCGCTGAAAATCCGCTGGTCTTGCATTCAGATAAATGCTGACCTCTTCGTTACAGCCCAGAGAGCTGTATTGGTCAATCAGCCACAGTACCATCGATACTTTGCGTCCTAATTTTAAAGTGCTGGTTATAAAATCTTCCATGAACGGTCTCCTTCAAAATTTTAGCGGATTCTAGGTACAGAGATAAAGCCACCGCCCTCAATAATAATTGGATATACCATATAGCCGATCGAGGTACGGTAAGGTACATTGGGGAATAACCAGATTTTATGCATTTCTTCCGGGGTAAGATAATTCAAATCAACGCGCAGGTCGGTTCCGTCACTTCCCAAAGAGCCTTGCAGAAAAGCACTGCCTAGAGTGCAGTTTTCATTTAACACCTGGATGGCAGCTCCCAAGATAAAGCTCTCATCATAAGCTCGTTCTTCAATATCAGAGTCGGAATAAGCGGTTAAAATATAATATAGGGTCAGACTGAGCATTAAGTCTCCATCTCGTCGATACTCCCGGTTTTGCTTAATTGAGTATAAATACAAACCCAGTTGCAGATTATCGGTTTCAGCCGGTGAACACAGCCCAATCAGATCAGGAGATGATATCGGATCCGGACACAGATTATCACGTAAAACCTCAATAATTGAGGCGCCTGCCTCAGCAATTGCCGAGTAATCAGCCATACCGTCAGGCTCCTTTCTTTGTCTCTAATAATATAACTATATTTTATGGTACTGACTGTAATGATTAACTGGACTTGAATCTGCTGAAAAAAGAATTTTTCTTTGGAGCAGGGTTAAGGCTGTTCCAGATCTTTTTAGCAACATCATCCGGAACCCATTGCTTCCATACATCGGGATTGTTACGCAACCATTCTTCAGCCGCTTTTTCTTTGTCAGCATTGAATTTAATAACTTGAAGCAGTATCTCTTCGTTTTGATTCCAGGTGGTTTTATAATTCATAAGAAAGTCCAGGAGTTCAGGAGATTTTTGGTTCATAGCGGAATTAGCTGCTTTTCTTACAGTAATTTCTGGGTAAGCACAGGTTCGGGTTTGTCTCCATTGTTCCTCATTATATGGCTCTTCACGCAGGAGCAGCATTTTATGTCCAGCATTAATTATGCTGGGCTCTCTGGCATAGCCGAGCCAAGCAGAACCGCTGGCATAAGCTTTGTCCAAAGATTCCTGCAGAGACAGTTCTGAAACCCCTGCCAGCAGCATAAAGTTATTGGCGAGGTGATAGGCTGCAAACTTTTCTTGATTAATGGTTTCAGCCGGCCAACCATTAGGGGCATTATAGATAACTCCGTTGTTAGTGGTTGGTGATAATCTAAATTTTTCATGATAAAGGGAAAGATCCTGAACTGATTTTAAAAAAGGGAGCTGAGGCTCAATGCCCCGCTCGACATCGCCTTCTACCATGTAGGCAGGGACATACCAGCCTTGGATAGCATTAAAATTTGAGCCTAAGTCTTTAACCTGGGTGCTTTTTATCATTTGGGTCCACTGCTCAAGGTAATCTGGGGTCCAGATCTCCATCATTACGTCGATATCGCCCCGGCTTAAGGCGTCAAACAAAGGCAAGGTTTCCCCGGCCAGATAGACTGGCTTATAGCCATAGCCGTGCTCTATGATATAACCTGCAATTCGATTATGCGCTTTTATACTCTCCCATTCTGCATCGGCAAAAACTACGTATGTTAAGAGTTTTGTGTCTTCACCGTCATTCTTGTTCCGAAATAAAAAAAACCAAGACAGAGAACCAATGAATAAAAGCAAAGCGGTTAAGATAATGAAAAGTTTCCGGCTTCTATGCATATATACTCCTTTAAAACTCATGGCATAATCATTTATCTGGTTTAATAAATATATTTTGGATGGACTTGTATATATTACTAACTATATTGAATTTAACAAATTCTGTGCTAAAATACAATAAATCTTATAAAAACAAAAAAATTAATTACTATCCAACATTTTTCGGTTAAAATACTATAGAGGAGGTGATTATTTACAGCAGCTATGAAATTATGGCATAGTTGCCGATATCTTCAAATATACTCCGGTTATTTTAGCGTTCGCCAAACAAGCATATTTTCTAGCCCCTATAAGGGAGTAAGATTTCTTCTAGAATACACAGGATTAATATAATTGTTACTGGTGACCCATTGGTTTTTACTGATTAATAATGGACGTCCCTCCTGGTAATAAACCTTTATCGTGTAAGAACAGGAATATTTCAGCATTTATTCTAATGATTTATATGGGTTCAACAGTATTAGTTATATTTATTCTATTTGGAAAGGAGGGGACTGGTTTCTGGATTTACAGGTGTAATAGATGACATGTTGTAAAGTTCAGCAACCGGAAATTAATGCCAGAGTATTTATCACCAGGAGTTTATGTGGAAGAGTTTGAAAGCGGTGGCAAACCAATGGAGGGAGCTAGTACCAGTACCGCTGGCTTTCTAGGCTTGGCAGAAAAGGGACCAGCTGAGGGTCTGCCTGAATTGGTAACTAATTTTGGGGATTTCTTAAGAATATTTGGTGGCTATCTGTCTGAAAATGCCTTTGCCGACTATCGTTATCTGGCCTATGGAGTAGAGCATTTCTTCATTAATGGGGGATCCCGATGTTATGTGATGCGTGTAATTCCGCCCGACGCCAGAGTTGCTACTAATTTCAATAAAGAAACCCAGAATTCGCAACCATTGAAAATCATAGCCCGTAACCCCGGAATGTGGGGAGACAAACTAAGATTATTATTTACTCCTTCGAGCAAAGCCAAGACCCCTATTTTAGAGGTAATTGGGGATGCAGTGTACCGGGTTAAAAACAGTGCTGGATTTAACCCCGGTGATATAGTAGTTTTTGACGATGGAGAGAGCAAATCTTATACCCAGGTGGTTAAATCACAGGATAATGTAATTGAACTGGCTGAAGCTTTGGAAGGGGATGTAGTAGACAAACAGCTGCTTCCCAACAAACTTCTTTCCACCTGTGAGTTCAGTCTGCAGGTTTTTTACGGCAGCGACTCTGAAACCTATGAGAAACTGTCTTTTAATTCGGCCGCAGCAAATTTTGTTGAAAAGAAACTGGCTCGTTCAAGTCTGATCAAGGTTGAGTTCAATCCGGCAGCAGGAGAAGGTGCTCCGTTTGACATTATTGCTGGAGAAAAGGCCGCTGAAGAAGAGTTTTGGATGAGTCTTTTTGATGGAAGTGACGGCTCCCTGGGAGCCCTCTCGGCTGCTGATTTTCTGGGTGAAGATCGGGGGCCAGGCAAGCGCACCGGGATTCAGGCCTTTATTGACAATGATGAAGTAAGCATTATGGCAATTCCAGGGGTTACTGATCCTAATGTCCAACTGGGTTTAGTAGCACATTGCGAAAACCTGACCAGCCGTTTTGCGGTTCTGGACATACCCAGAGAACTGAAAAAGGTTGCCGAGGTGCAAACTCATCGCAATATATTTGATTCTCATTATGCTGCTCTTTACCATCCCTGGCTGCAGGTTTTTGACCCGCTGGATAAACGCAATATATTTATACCTCCTTCAGGATCTATGGTTGGCATCTACGCTCGTTCAGATAATACTCGGGGGGTATACAAAGCCCCTGCCAATGAAGTAGTACGTGCCTGTGTAGGGTTGGATTGCCAGTATAATAAAGGTGAGCAGGATATTTTAAATCCCAAAGGAGTTAACTTGATCAGAAGTTTTACCGGTCAAGGAATCCGGGTATGGGGAGCACGGACCTGTAGTTCCAATGCGATTTGGAAATATATAAACGTCAGAAGGCTATTCATCTTCTTGGAGCAGTCAATCAAGAATGGCAGCAATTGGGTAGTTTTTGAACCTAATGATGACAAACTTTGGGCAAGGGTTCAGCGTACCATCTACAGTTTCCTTTTGGGAGTATGGAGAGGAGGCGCTTTAATGGGAGGTACACCTGATGAGGCATTTTTCGTTAAGGTGGACCGTTCAACCATGACCCAGGATGATATTGACAATGGTCGTCTGATCTGCATAATCGGTGTAGCGCCGGTAAAACCAGCCGAGTTTGTCATATTCAGAATCACTCAAAAGACTGCTGACAGCGAATAACTGTTTTGAAAGGAGAATAGAAAATGGCTGATCGTGTTGATCCCTATAGGAGTTATCGATTTTCGGTTGAAATAGACGGAATTACCGAAGCATATTTTACTGAGGTTACTGGTATAGAAGTATCTTATGATGTTATAGAATTTCGCAGCGGCGATTTAAGTGGGAATGCCTGGAAAATGCCGGGTTTGGTAAATAACCCTATAATTACCCTTAAACAAGGGGTAACTGATAACATGGAAATATACGAGTGGATTAAGGGAGAACCGGGCATGGCTGGAGCAATCGAACGCAAAGATGTTACAATCAAGGCCATAGATGAGAGTAGTGCTGAACTGGCAGTATGGACGCTATATGATGCCTGGCCAAGTCGGTATGTTGTTTCAGATTTTAACGCCAGCGAATCCAAGGTGCTGATCGAAACTTTGGAAATAGCCTATGAAGGCTTTTTAAGATCCAAATAAATAAAAAAAACGGAGAAAAGGCGGGTGTTTTATATGCCCGCTCCTTAGCTCCAGTTTTATATGGGTTGTGGTAATATGGCAGTAAGAAAAAATAATAGCAAAAAAGCCACCCAGGATGTGGCGCGAACGGAGGATAAAAGGATGTCCTTTGCAACGGAATTCGACTTTGAATTGCCCAAAGGCTATATTGATGAAAAGGGTGATCTGCAGCGAAAAGGAATAATGCGTCTGGCAACGGCGGCTGATGAAATACTGCCTTTGCGTGACCCCCGGGTTCAGCAAAACCCCGGTTATCTGACTATTATTGTATTGTCCCGAGTGATTACCAAACTGGGTGACGTAAAGGCAATTGATACCAAAACTATTGAGAAACTCTTTACTGTGGACCTGGCGTACCTGCAAGATTTCTATCAGCGTATAAACGAGTTGGAAAATCCTAATATTCGCGTAGTATGTCCACGCTGTGAGCATGAATTTGAGACTGAAGTAAATTTTCCCAGATAACCAGTGGAATCAAACAATATCCTATAGATCGTATTTTCGAAGAAGCTGCATTTATAGGATATTATTTCCACTGGCATCACGATGAGATAATGGCCATGGAACACCGTGACCGCCGTCGTTGGTGTGAAGAAATATCGCGTATTAACCGCAAACTGAACGATGAACCCAAAAACATGTTTGATGTGTTTAATAAGAAGAGGTGAGTGTAAAGGTGTCAAGACCTGGTTTAGATCCTGGCTTGGCCTTTCGCTTCAAGGTTGAGCTTGATGGACTGCTGGTGGCTGACTTTGCGGAAGTGTCAGGCTTAGAAGCCTATACAGAAGTAAAGGTTGTCCGTGAAGGCGGGGTTAACGAGTATGAACACCATTTTATTACTATCAAAAAGTATCCGCCATTAGTACTCAGACGCGGTTTTACTAACTCCACAGAGCTTTGGACCTGGTATGAGGGAACAACCTCGGGACGTTTGCAGCGCAAAAATGGATCAATAATCTTATTGGATGCAAATGGACAGGAGAGCTTTAGGTGGAATTTTATGGGAGCCTATCCGACAAAATGGATAGGACCGCGACTCCAGGCCAATGCCAGCGAAGTGGCAATAGAGTCCCTGGAACTGGTTCATCAGGGATTGGCAATCATTAAATCGTGACGGTTGCGGCTAGCTCGATTTAGCCGTTTACTGCCTCTGGGGGAATTATAATGTTGTTCTTGAGGCCATTACAGCCACAGGGAACGAGAAATTGGCGGACATACCATTCTCTGGCCGATCGGATTATAAATAGGTATCGGTTATCCGGCCAGTATTATTGGGGCCCTCTATATTTGGTTTGGCATCGCTTCAATCATCATGACAGACCAATGGCACATAATTCCGTAATATATAATGTTCATATGCATATGAAGCCCCAATCATCACATAATCGATTAAGAGATGTTGCGCTTAATCATTATTGGACAGCTGGTATGGATAGAACCTCAAAACGGGGTTTGGATTTATCGGTTACCTTAAAAGCTTTAAAGAAAGAAGATAATAAACGTTTCCTTAGCAAGTTGAGCCGGAAAGCGAATCATAGTTCAGGACTATTGCAGAGAAATAACCTGAGAATTAATAGCCCGGCATATATTGGCTCGATACCGGAATTGCAGCCGTTCTTTCGGCTGGCTAATATTGAACATCACCGCCAAGAATACGGGGAACCACAACAAATTGGCAGCACGCGTAATGAAAAAAGTATTTTAAACCGTTTAAAAAACACGCTACCCCAAGCGCTTATCCACAAGATGGTAGGAAATTTCAAAACCGACAGGTTTTCCATTGATTATAAAATGCCGCTTGGAAAAAGAATAGCAAAACTGCAGTCCCAAACCCAACCACTTATCAGGGCAGACCAAATAGAACAACAATACTCTGCTGCCCAACAGAGACTATTCGGGCTTAAAACAATAAATCAGTCGTTCTCCAGGCAGCAACCCAATCACAATGAAAAAGCATTGTTAATTAGATTCCCGGTGCCAGCTAAATCAAGGGAGATTATACCATTATCGCTGGTTACCAGTTCTGTATCAGACCAGAACCTGAATCAGTCAACAATTCATAACGCTGCAAAACTACATAGGGCAACAGTTTTAACTGGCTTAAGGCTGTGGAATGATTCATTTAAACTGCAATCCCCCGCTGCCATAAGGTCTGAGGTTAAAAAAATCCGGCCCGTAAATCCGAATAGGATAGCTGCGCGGAAGATAATGCCAATGCCTTTTATAAATCAACCCCCAACAGCCCAGGACCAGGCAAAAAAATCCCCCAGTTTTAATATTTCTGACCCCAGTATTTTTACCCGGTTCAGCAGGGATATATTCATTAATGTCCAGATCCCCAAAGGCAATACTTCATTAAAATTCTATCCCGCTTTTCGCTATACACAGCTCAAAAACAGCAATATGGCCCTAGGGTTGCAGTCCGGTTGGCCGGATCAATTGAATACAGCAGCGACAAAACGCTTTGCTTTGGATCAATTGAATACAGCAGTCGCAAAACGTTTCGCTCTGGACCGATTGAATACAGCAGCGGTAAAGCGTTTCACTATGGATCGATTGAATGCAGCAGCGGTAAAACGTTTCGCTCCGGATCAATTGAATACAGCAGCCGCAAAACGTTTCACTATGGATCGATTGAATGCAGCAGCCGCAAAACGTTTTACTCCGGATCAATTGAATGCAGCAGCGGTAAAACGTTTCACTCCGGACCGATTGAATACAGCATCGGTAATACGTTTCGCTCCGGATCTATTGAATACAACGGCCGCAAAACGTTTCGCTATGAATAAAAGGTTAGGTGAGAATCTGCACCACAGTTTTTATCCGATTTTGCAGTATGCAGCCATTGCCAAAGAGGGCAGTGCCATGTGGTCATGGCCAAACCGGATAAAAACTGTGAACATAAATGTCCGCAGATACAAGAATACAAACATCATACCGAAGAAGATACCCCAGCCCATTGGGCTGGCAAAGAATCAGCGCCAACATATCAGCCGCACAGATAATGATGCAATCTTAAAATATAATGTAATTGATGCCATCCTGGCACAAGTATTGAGAAAAAAAACAGCCGGAAGTAAAAACTTTAAGGAATATAATGGATTAATAAAAATGCTTACTTCTGAGACCCGGAAACCAAGCTATTGGCCGTTAAAATCCCATAATCAAGCTGAGACAGCTTATCCAGCCGGACTTAGCCGGAAGCGGGCGGGAAACCAGGTTTTAAACCGTACCCAAGCGAAAATAATATCGATCCAGAACTTTAAACGGGTGACGGAACCTAAGGTGAGCAGGCTGTCTACATTAGAGATTCTGGCGTTGGCAAGACGCCCTTATAAATTAAATAGAAATAGGAGAAACGATAACAGCAGAATTATTCCCCGGATTGCCCCTAAAGTTGTTTTTCCCTTGGTATGGCTTAATGCAAAATTAATTGGTGCAGATAGCATTAATAAAAGTCAAAATACTTTATTAAATAGTAAAACATTGGATGGTAAAAAAAGCAGTAATTCTTCAATAGCGTCAATAAGACCCACCATAAATATTCGCCCAGCACTGGGAATGATTCATAATCTGCCAGCCTGGCACGGTAAAGCATATGAAGCTAGTCTGGCGGCAATTACGGCTAAGTCGCAAGCTTACCAACTTAACCACAGAAACAGAGGCACTTTAGAAAACTATAATACTGATTATACCTTTAATAAAACCGCATTAGCTTTGCAAGCGAGCCAATCCAGATCGTTGGATTCTCGTATTATAAAAATATTGCACCGTCAAGATATGCAAAATCGATTAGGAAAGCGAGTAGACACCCGGGTTAAACACAATATTTCTTATCTTGCTGCCAGCCAGGATAGGTATAAACCGGCGCAAGTAAGCCCTGTCAGAAGGATTAAAGGAGATAGAGATAATAAGCGCGGGTTGATTTATATTAAAGATCTCCAGGCACATATGCATACTAGGGCTGGTTTATCGCCGCAAAGATTTATTTTTTACAAGAATCAAGTTCTGGCCAATACCAAGGAACCCAGCCTTTGGGCCCCGAATGACCGTTATCAAAAAAATGGAGGACAGTTTGCATTTGATCATAAACAAAACCCAAGTAAACCTGAATTGATATCATTATATCCAGCCAGAGGACTGACCTTGATTCAATCTGTCCCCTACAGTCGGGTAAACAGTAGTAACTATGCAACTAAAATAATGAACAAATATATGGAGCTCAGGACGAAGAAATATCAACTGAAAAGAGCCGGGAACAGCTATAACAGTTATCATAATAAGCCTGGTAAACCTGGAATCAGCAGTATCTTAACAGTTCTAAATAATAATAAAATGATTAAAAACAGTATTTATAAAGTTATTAGAGAACCAGCCGCACGGCCATTGGCCGTTCACACTAATAACAATATCAGCCGTTTAATAGTAAAAAACATACCCGGCCTAAATAACGACATGGCTGTAGCTTTGAACAAGATAAGTACTCCAGCGCATTGGGACGATAATAACAGCCCGGTATCCAAACAGCCGGTTGGGAATTCCCTTACCAATTTAATTGCATACCGGGTTGTAAAATCCGGGGTAGAAAACAGCCCCAGAGATTATTCCCGGCTGTCCTCCAGAGCGAATTTGAGCTATCGCCAAGTTTCTCCGACGGCTAATAACAATACTTCTGATGATGCAACTGATACCCAGAATAAACCAGTTGCTGCAGAGGTTAAGACCCAAATAATTAGCGACGGCTCTGCGATTAAGCCTGGGGAATTAAACAAGATCGTTGAGCGAGTATACCGTGAAATACAACAGCGGATTAAGCTGGACAGGCAGCGCAGAGGCTTGTAAATCTAGATGAAGGGAGGGTTGGACAGTGCCGCTTAAAAAAGCCAGTATTGTAGTGGAGAGCACTAATGAGAGCATCGAAGTACTGTTTAATCCCAATGAATATAGCATAAACAGAGAGAATAAATATGCTTATCATATTATGCCAGGTTTATCAGCTCCGGTTGCCCAATTTGTAAGTGGCGATGCCAGCGTTCTGGCCATGGAGCTATTTTTCGATACTTATGAATCTCACAGTGACGTAAGAGAATACACCAAGAAGATATATAGTCTGCTGGACGTTGAGAGTGACACTCACACCCCGCCAGTATGCAGGTTTATTTGGGGAGCAGTTATTTTCAGGGGTTGTATGGAGAAGATAACCCAGCGGTTTACTATGTTTCTAGATTCAGGTATACCGGTGAGAGCTATTCTAAACGTACAAATGCGTTCCTATCAGACCATTAGTGAGCAATTGCAGGAAATACCGCGCCAGTCTTCCGATCGTACTAAACAAAGGATATTAAAACAAGGTGAACAGCTTTGGATGCTGGCGGCTCGCGAATATGAAGATCCGCGGTGTTGGCGGGAGATCGCCATAGCCAATGATATAGACAACCCGAGATTAGTACAGAGCGGAAGCAAAATAATTGTTCCGCCCTTGGAGTGATATTATGCGGGATTATACAAGTTTATCAAATCAAAATATAACCATTAATAGCTTAGCCCAGCAATACTCTGATTTTATTATCCCCAACTATGAGGTAATAATTGATGGCACCAATATTGCTTTTACTGATGAAATAGCAATAAGTAATATAAACGTTGATACCAGCCTGGATAAGGCTGATTCCTTCAGCTTTACGGTTACTAATGCCTATGATGTTATTCGGCGGGAATTTAAATGGCTGGACAAGTACTTTTCCATCGGCAAGAAAATAGAAATTGGTATGGGCTATAAAGATAATATGGGAACTGTTTTTCAAGGCTATATTACATCAGTCCGCTTTGAACTTAATTCATGGGATCAATCTTGCTTAGTAGTTGCTGGCCTGGATTACTCTTTTAAATTAATGAAGGGTATAAAATCCAAAGTCTTTTCCAAGATGAAGGATAGCGATATAGCCGAACAGGTAATATCAGGTGTCGGACTTGTCAGAGATGTGGATAGAACCAGCGTTTTGCATGATATAGTTCAGCAGGTGGGGATAACTGATTACCAGTTTCTTAAATGGCTGGCGGATAGAAACGGTTATGAGTTTTTTATCAGCGGCAATAAGGCTTATTTCAGAGAGCTGCACAAAAATAAAAGAACAGATATAACCTTAACCTGGGGAAAAAACTTAAAAAGCCTGATTATTGAAGATGATCTGAATGATCAGATTGGCGAAGTTATTGTCACGAGCTGGGATTATAAGACCAAAGAGTCAATTACCGCTAAAGCCAATAGGATAAAAACAGTTGCTTCTGGCAAGGATGGCAGGACCATATTAAAAAATATGCTGGGATCAGTAAATGAAAACTATTTATCTGAAGCCAAAACCAAGTATCAGGCCAATGCTGAGGCCAATGCAATTCAAAGCAGAAAGGCTATGCAGCTTGTAACCGGTGAAGCAATCTGTATTGGCATTCCTCAGCTCAGGGCGGGTAATTATGTGGAATTAGCAGGATTAGGTTCAAAACTCAGCAAATTATACTACGTAACCGCGGCTCGTCACAATATTGATGAAGATGGCTTTATAACTACGTTAACCTTGGGGGGGAATGTTGTTTGAACATAATATATTCGCTGCAGGGTCCCAACCAGAATCAAAACAATAGAATAAACGGAGTAACAGTTGGACTGGTTACTAATATAAATGACCCGGAAGATATGGGCCGTATCAAGGTCAAGTTTCTTATTCGGGAAAGCCCTCAGGAAAGCGACTGGATAAGGATAGCAAGTCCTATGGCAGGTGCAGGCAAGGGACTCTTTTTCCTGCCGGAAGTGGGCGATGAAGTTCTGCTTGCATTTCACTATGGTAATGTGGATGAGCCTTTTGTTATTGGCATGTTATGGAATAACAAGGACAAACCGCCAGTGGCTAATGCTTATGCAAATGGCAAGGTGAATATCCGCACAATTAAGACCAGCAGCGGTAATGAGATTATTTTTACTGATGAAAAAGGTAAAGAGAAAGTGGAGATACATACCGCCAAAGGTAGAAATATTGTGCTGGATGATGAGCAAGCAAAGATTGAGATCAAGGATGACAAATCAAAAAATACCATAATTATTGACAGTTCAGCTAATGGTATTACCCTGGAAGCAGCCAAGATGGTTACAATAAAGGTTCAATCATCAAAAATAGAGGTTAGCAGCAGTGGGGGTATTAGTCTTGAGACCTCTACCGGCGCTGTGAAAATAAAAGCCAATCAGATACAGCTGGAGGCCACCAGTACAATGGATATCAAGGCCAATGCTGCCTTAAACTTAAAGGCAGGAGGAATAACGAAAATTGAAGGGGCTATGGTACAGATCAATTAGGACGAGGAGAGTGCAAGATGACCAGTTTTTTAGGCCGGGGCTGGAAATTTCCGGTTCAAGTCGATTCGGTAACCGGAAGAATAATGATGTCTGACGGCGAAGAGGATATAGCTGAAGCCATCCGTATCATCCTTATGACTTTTAAAGGTGAAAGGGTCATGCGTCCTGATTTTGGCAGCAGGCTTAATGATTTCGTATTTGGCCTTACTGATCCTACTACGCTGGGAGTACTAGAGTCAGACCTTCGTAATGCCATAATGGCATGGGAACCAAGGGTGAGCAAGGTTGAGGTGCAGATACAAAGTGATAAATCCAACTCTGAACAATTGTGGATAAATATAGATTACACGGTCAGATCAACCAATAACCTGTTTAATTTGGTTTATCCATTTTATATAAATGAAGGTACTAGCTAGAGATTTCATTCTTAGGATGTCTCTTGAGGAAAATGCATAGGAGGGAAAATATGCTGCCACCTCTTGACTCCCGTGATACGAGAGCCCTTATTCAGCAAATAAAAGAAATGCTGCCCTATTATACCCCGGAATGGCGGTTTTCTCCTGAGGACCCGGATGCGGGTACAGCTCTGCTGTTGATTTTTACCCGTATGTTTGATGGTACCATAAAAAGGTTAAATCAAGTGCCGCGACGAAACCTGGCTGCGTTTCTAAATATGATGGATATCAATCTATTGCCTGCTTGTCCGGCTTCAGCTTTCCTGACTTTTAAGTTGAGCTCCATTAACAGCGAAGCAGTTTTGGTGCCCAAGGGGACTCAAGTACTGGCTGACATAGCAGGCGGGGAACAGGTTGTATTTGAAACAGAGGCTAACCTGCTGGTGAGTCCTGCCATCCCGGCAGCGATTTTTACAACTTGCGGACTGCATGACCGCATTGCGGAAGTACCGGCTGACCTGTTGATTGATAACCTGGATTACCCCAACCGTGAGACAACCTTGATGGATTGCAGGGACGGCGAGAACCTGCAGGAGCACTGTCTATTTTTGGCCGAACCTGATCTTCTGAATATTAACCGGCCAGCCAGTATAGAACTTGAAATAGGCAACATTAGACAGCAATTCCGGGAACGTATTGACAGCGCGTTGCTGGCTGATCCGGACAATACTGAATGGTTTTATTGGCAGGGTGATAACTGGACAGCATTTGCAGAAGTAAATGCTAAATCCAATCGAATTGAATTGATTAAGCAAGAGGTCGGCTGGATAGATTACAGTGATATTAACGGAGTTAACAGCCGTTGGCTATGCTGTCGGGTAAGACCAGGAAAAATTGAAGTTCTAAAAGATATAGGAGTCAGCGATGTCAAGATGAGGGCTGCCAACCTGAGAGAAGAAGATGAATCGGGTTTTGCCCCGGATATGCTTTTTTATAATGATATTCCGCTAGACCCGCAAGATTGTTTGCCTTTTGGTGAATTCTTCCGCGTTTATGATACTTTTTATTTTGCCAGTCAGGAAGCCTTTTCAAAAAAGAAGGCCATTATAACAGTATCTTTTAAGCTAAAACATGAACCCCGGATAATGAGCAATGACAATGCCCCCGCGGTTGAATGGAAAATGATAATGAAAAAATCAGATTTGCAGGAACCGGAACGGCCTAATCTGCTTATTACGAGAGTAATCTGGGAGTATTACAACGGCAAGGGATGGGTTAAACTGTTTGCCGATTCTCAATATGAGGATATTTTCCTGCATGTGGCCGAGCGAACCATAATAAGGTTTAAATGCCCGGAAGACATACAGCCCTGTATAAACAATGATCAGATGAATTATTGGATAAGAGCCAGAGTATTAAGCATTCATAATATATACGCCCCCAATGGGGTTTATCAGGCTCCACGGCTGGAGAAAATAAGGCTTGGTTATGGATATGTTGAAGAGAATATGGCCCCTGCTGCTGTTTTGAGCTTAAATAACCTGGAATACATCGATCATGGTCAGGAATTGGAACAAGACCTGATAGCCCAGCCCTTTATTGACCTGGATTTAATAACTCCGGCATTATATCTGGGATTTGAACACCCTCCCCGTAAAGGTCCTTTAAGTCTATTCTTTTCCATGCGAGAACAAAAATATGACCCGGAAGACACTCCGGTATTGGAATGGGAATATTCAGCCCGCAAAGCTATGGGTGAACAATGGAGCAAACTAGATGCTATTGACAATACCAATAACCTTAGCGGCAGCGGGTTGCTGGTTTTTGCTGAACCTGCGGATTTAGTGATTAGAAAAATAT
The DNA here is from genome assembly GCA_028709585.1 of Syntrophomonas sp. Taxonomy (GTDB): domain Bacteria; phylum Bacillota; class Syntrophomonadia; order Syntrophomonadales; family Syntrophomonadaceae; genus PHAA01. The sequence goes on from JAQVWS010000047.1 coordinate 14,496, forward strand.
GGGGACGCAAACTATTCTGGCTGCGAGCAGTTAATTATGACGGCAAGTTTGACCGGACTGATAACCGCCCGGTTTTACCGGTAATAAAAGGTTTGTTTATGAATACTATCCGGGTAATTCAACAGGAAAGTGCTTTTATAGAGATGCTGTCCAATCCTGGCGGAGAATCCAACTTTGGTTATACTCTGCCCCGTACTCCGATTGTGTCAAATGAGGTTTGGGTAGAGGAATCCGGCCAGCTTAATGAACAAGAGAAACAGGACGTATTGAATGATAACAGTCTTAGCCTGAAAGTGATAAGAGATGAATGGGGAAGTATTGATAAACTCTGGATAAAATGGCAGCAGGTAGAGGATCTTAGCTTATCTGCTATGGATGAACGTCACTATTCCATAGATAGTTCTTCCGGTCAGGTTTGTTTTGGGGATGGCGTACACGGAAGAATCCCGCCCCGCTCCAGTATCAATAACATCGAGATAAAATATCGCATAGGCGGTGGCAGCCAAGGCAATGTAGGGGCAAAGCAGATCAACCGCTTGCGTAATTCGCTGCCGTTTATTGACAGCGTCTTTAATCCTGAACCAGCATGTGGAGGATGTGACCGAGAAAGCTTTGATGAAGTAATGCACCGGGGGCCAAAGACATTAAAGCATAATGGAAGGGCCGTAACATCTTCCGATTTTGAAACTTTGACCCGGGAGGTTTCGAGAAATGTTGCTAAGGTAAAATGTTTGCCGAATACAAACTGGCGGATTGAAAGAGAAAGCGGTTGTATAACCCTGGTGGTTTTACCTCGCGGCGGGGTGAAGGCTTCATTGAC
>JAQVWS010000174.1 GCA_028709585.1 Syntrophomonas sp.
TATCTGGTGGACTTTTTAGATTATAAACCCAGTCAAAACCTGACAGGGACTATTGCCAGCTATTTGCCTGGAGTTACTCCCGTTAACCTATGGAACTTATTGCCCCACGAAATTGCTGATCTCATTAATAGAGGAATAAAGGCATGGAATGCACGTACGCCTGGTTTTATTAATGATCAGGCGGTTTTGACCGGAGTGGAGACGCGCACCTCTGCACCGGTGAGAATCGAAAGGGATGTTGGCTTTTGTTCGGTGAACACCCCGGGTATTTATCCCTGTGGTGAAGGAGCCGGTTATGCCGGGGGCATTATGAGTGCCGCGGTTGATGGTTTAAAGGTGGCCCAGAGCATTATATCCCATTACCGGGTTCCGGTTGCCCGGATAGAGATAAATAAGAGCAGCGTAGTAAGAGGAAGTTCATTATAAATTACACTATTGGAGGTTGAGAGATTGGGCATTTTATTTGGAACAGATGGAGTAAGAGGAATAGCTAATATTGAGCTTACTCCGGAAATGGCTTTTAATCTGGGCAGAGCAGGCAGCTATGTTTTAGCTAAGCAGGACACCAGCGCAAGGCCTCGCATCATGGTAGGCAAAGACACTCGAATATCCGGTGATATGCTGGAGGCGGCTCTGGTAGCCGGAATATGTTCAACCGGAGCTGACGTTTTGACGGTGGGAGTAATACCAACTCCGGCTGTGGCCTATTTAACTGAAATATATAAGGCTTCATGCGGAATTGTCATATCCGCTTCCCATAATCCGGTTCAGGATAATGGTATAAAGTTTTTTGGCCCCAATGGATATAAACTACCCGATGAAATAGAAGCTGAAATTGAGAACCTGGTATTAAACGGAACCAATGATTTGAGCCGTCCTATCGGCGAAGAAATAGGCCGGGTTTGGGAGGTGGAAGAGGCTTTAAACAGATATTTGGAGTTCCTGGTTTCCTGTTACAGCGGCCAGGAGAAACTAAATGATATTACGATAATCGTTGATTGTGCTAACGGAGCAGCCTATAAAGCAGGACCCAAACTATGGAGCCGTCTGGGTGCCAGGGTTATTGCCATAAACAACCATCCTAATGGTGTTAATATTAATGATCGCTGCGGCTCAACCTATACTGAAGGACTGAAAAGAGCGGTATTGAATTTTAAAGCTGATATCGGCATAGCCTATGACGGTGATGCAGATCGATGTATTGTTATTGATGAATGCGGCAATGAAATGGATGGCGATCACCTGATAGCAATTTGCGCCCTGGATATGCAGCGGCAGGGCAAGCTCAACCCTCCGTCAGTGGTAGCTACAGTCATGAGCAATATTGGCCTTGATATTGCGTTGCGCAGAGAAAACGTTCATGTTGAAAGCTGCAAGGTAGGCGATCGATATGTATTGGAAAAGATGAAAGAGATTGGAGCTACCATTGGCGGTGAGCAGTCTGGACATATAATATTTACGGATTATGCCACTACCGGTGATGGACTTCTGACCTCATTGAAACTGGTAGAGGTTATGAAACGAACTGGACTGCCTTTGTCGCAGCTGGCTCGCGAAATAGAGAAGCAGCCCCAGGTTCTGGTGAATATCACCATGGAAGATAAAGAAACCATACTTTCTCATGAACTGGTGATTGCCGCAATGAACCGGGCGGAAGAAAGACTTGGTGAATGGGGAAAACTGGTGGTAAGGCCTTCTGGAACAGAGCCTATGGTTAGAATTATGGCGCAGGGCTCACAACAATATTTGCTTGAGGAGGTGATAGAAGATATAAGCAGCTCCATCCGGCAAGCTCAGGAAAATTAAGGTATAGTTAAAAAAGATTAAGGAGGGATAACAAATTCCATCTGCAAGCGCCTGACCCGGCCAAAACGCTTAACGCCGGGTGACGAGGAGGGGGATTATCGAATGATTCGGCGGGTACCCCCCCGGTTGTCATGACCGTTAGTATAGCTACAAAAGCAAACAGTAATGTTTGTCATAAAAGGCTGTACATGTGATTGAGTAATAAAATAACAGCCAATATCTTGGCTAATTCAATGATTTATCAACGGAGGCTATTTTATGTGTGGAATTATGGGCTATATTGGCGACGGAAATGCCGTGCCGGTAATAATTGATGGCCTAAGTAAACTTGAATACCGCGGGTATGATTCCGCGGGCATTGCATTATATAAGCCAGCAGAAGTCAATAAGAGACAAACTTTGCTTGTAAACGAATATGGTGAGCGGGAAAGCAGCGGCTCAGCTAGTGCGGATTATAAAGAAGGCTCTATAGAGATTATTAAGAAAAAAGGCCGCCTCAGTGAGATGGTGGAGGTAATGGGAGACTATTCTCCCGCCAATCTCTGCATAGGACATACCCGTTGGGCTACCCACGGAGTACCCAGTGACGAAAATGCTCACCCTCACACTGATTGCAGCGGGCATATCGCGCTGGTACACAACGGTATAATTGAAAACTATTCAGCGTTACGTAAACAACTGATATTAGAGGGACATGACTTTATCTCCGAGACAGACACCGAAGTAATTGTACATCTGGTGGAAAAATACTATGATGGTTCTCTGGAAGAGGCCGTCCGTAAAACATTGACTTATGTTAATGGGTCCTTTGCCATAGTAGTGATATGTTCCGATGAACCAGACAAAATAATTGCCGCCAAAAAAGACAGCCCCATGATTGTTGGATTAGGTGAAGGCGAGAATTACCTGGCTTCAGACATCCCGGCGATTATTGGCAAAACCAAAAGGGTGTATATTATCGAGGACAATGAGTTTGTAGTGATAAAAAAAGATTCAGTGGTAATTACCGATTTTACTGGCAGCCCGGTTGCCAAACAGATATTTGAAGTAGACTGGGATGTGGAATCAGCAGAAAAGGGCGGCTTTGAGCACTTCATGCTCAAAGAGATTCATGAGCAGCCCACTGCCTTGCGCGAAACCCTGCGGGGAAATATTAAGGCGGGTATGATCGATCTTAGTGACCTGGGGATAGATGATCTATTTATCAATGTGGAAAAGATATATATAGTAGCTTGCGGAACAGCTTACCATGCTGGTTTGGTAGGGCGCAGCGTGCTGGAAAAACTGGCCCGTATACCGGTGGAGACTGACATCGCTTCAGAGTTCCGTTACCGGGAGATTCTTTGGGCTCCCCATTCTGTGATGATAGTCATCAGCCAATCAGGAGAGACCGCTGATACACTGGCAGTATTGCGCGAAGCTAAACGCAACGGCATAAAGGTGCTGGCAGTGACCAATGTAGTCGGTAGTACTGTAGCCCGCGAAGCCCACCAGGTAATCTATACCCATGCCGGGCCGGAAATAGCCGTCGCTTCTACCAAGGCATACTCTACCCAGCTCCTGGTAATGTATATGCTGGGACTGCACCTGGCTAGGGTCAGAGGAACCTGCACCCTGCAGGAACTGGCCGAACTAACCGAAGCTATTGCCCGCATCGATAACCTGGTGGAACAGGTTTTGCTTGAGGAGGATAAAATCAAAAAACTGGCTGAAAAATATCAGAATGTTCAGGATACCTTTTTCCTGGGGAGAGGTCTGGATTATGCGGTAGCCAGGGAAGGTGCCCTTAAATTAAAGGAAATATCATATATCCATGCTGAGGCATATGCCGCCGGAGAGTT
>JAQVWS010000048.1 GCA_028709585.1 Syntrophomonas sp.
GTCCATATGGAACCAGTTGCAATCGTTAAGATGTTCCATGAATAAGCCTAATGCCTTTTCCAGAGGCATGTTTTCTATATAAATGTTCCTTGCCAATCTAATTCCTCCCTGTAGTCGTCATCTATAAGTTATTTGTGAATTTTCTTCGTTTAAGTATAATTGATATAAAAAGAAAATCAAAATAAACGAGGAGGATAACCATGCCAGAGTTTTTAAAAGTTCTACCTTATCAAAATGCCCTCCAGTTAATAGTCGATAATTTTCCCCTTCGGGAAATTGAATATCTGCCTCTTTTAAATTGCAACCACCGGATTCTGGCCATGGACTTAGCCAGTCCGGAGGATATGCCGGCTTTTGCTCGATCCACGGTGGATGGTTATGCGGTTCGAGCAGAGGATACCTTTGGCAGCAGCGAGTCCCTGCCGGGAATGTTAAATTATATTAATAAGGTACGGATGGGTGAGGAAGCGTTATTTAATATTGGGACTAGTCAATGCGCCTGGATACCAACCGGGGGGATGCTTCCACCAGGCAGTAATGCGGTGGTAATGGTGGAGTATACCGAAAAGTTGAGCCAGGATACCATATTGGTATCTCGACCAGTTGCCCCCGGTGAGAATCTGATGCAGAAAGGCGAGGATGTCAGCCAGGCAGATATTATCTTTCGCAGCGGAAAGATAATAAAAGCTCAGGAAATAGGACTCCTGGCTTCACTAGGAATTGATCCAGTGCCTGTTTTCAAGCCTTACCATATCGGAATATTATCAACCGGTGACGAAATTATCCCTTTGGAGCAAACCCCGGCAGTTGGTCAGGTAAGAGATGTAAACTCCTACTCATTGGCAGCAGCCCTGGAATCCTGTGGCGCTGTAGTGCGTCGCTATCCATTAGTAGAAGATAACTTTAAATCCCTGCAAACAGCGGTCGATAAAGCTTTAAAAGAAAACGACGTGCTAATCATGTCGGGAGGAAGTTCGGTTGGAATTGCTGATTATTCGGTGGAAGTAATGCTGTCATTTCCTGACTCGGAAATGCTTTTTCACGGTATTGCCGTAAAGCCTGGCAAACCAACCATTGGAGTAAGGGTTGGGAAGAAGCTTATCATCGGTTTGCCGGGACATCCGGTGTCCGCGTTAATGGTGTTTTATATACTCTGCGCCCCGGTAATAAGCCCTGCTTCGGTAAGACAATTGGCAGCCACGATAAACGTAAATGTGGCCTCCCAGCCGGGTCGGGATGACTTCATTCCGGTTAGATTATTGGAAGGCAATACAGGCTGGCTGGCCCAACCTCTCCTGGGCAAATCCGGTTTGATGAGCATTATTGCTCAAGCTGACGGTTATGTTCATATACTTTACCAACAACAGGGGATTAAAGCCGGAGAACTGGTAAATGTAAACTTGTTTTAGTTTATGTAGTTTATGGGGACGGTTCTTCTGCCTGCATTTGTTTCGGTGTTTACGAAAAGTTTGGGAGACGCAGTCTGAGAAAGCAGGCAGAAGAACCGTCCCCTTGTCGCTCTTGATCAGAAGCTTTTTATAAGCGTAAAAGTGCTGATGATATTGTTGTCGCTAACCGAGAATAAATAATTGCCGCGGGAAGTCAAAAACAACTTCGCCCGCCCTTCTTCATCTGTGGTTAAGCGGTGCGGATAATCCCGGCTTTGGGTGCTGCTATAAGTCACCCGTACTTCTGCCCCGGCCAGAGGGCGTCCTGCTTTCAACACCTGTATCGCATAGCTTTCTCCCAAACGCGCGTGGCTGTGGTCACTGGGTATAATTTCCAGGGGAAGGCCGGCTGGTTTCATTCCATGATGTTGATGATGGCCAACCTCCACCAGGGTCGCTGCATAATGCTCCTGTTCTCCCGCTTCACGTACATATAAATGTACCATGCCATCTATTTCCCGAGTCAGGCTTACTTTCATCGTACCGTGATAATCATGTATTCCAATCTCTTCCGCCACTCCATTATTGACCCAAAAAGCTTGCGGATTAGAAAACTCAGATTCTTTATCACTGCGCATATTATATCCCTTATACAGCTCTAAACATACCTCTTCCCCGGGATGGAAATGGCCATGTTTGGTATTCGGCTCTAACCATATCTCTAGATGCCGTTTTGTCGGTGCTTCCTTTATCTCCTCCAAAATTATGCGGTGATGCACCAGTTCCATTTCCTTGATTCGGGCTCTGATTACCCTCCGTTCTCCAAAAATATTCTCCAGAAAAATACTGTGGTCTTCTCCCGGGATAATTCGATCTACACCCTCCATGAGCAGTTCTTCCTGCCCGCTCCGGTCAATATAAACGTTGGCTTCGCACATTTACTATACCCCCCATCCTTATATACAAGTGAGACATATATAACCTTTTTCATTCTTAACAGCCCGTGGCTCCATAACCCCCTCCCCGCATAAGGCACATTGCACAGTGGGATATATTTGCGCTTTCTGAGGAAATCCAAATTCTATTTCCTGCCAGGTAAATAATTCTTCAAAAGGACTGCTCATAATCCTTTCGAAAATAATGCCCAGCAGGTTTTCCCTCTCAATGGTTTCCTCATCAGTTAAAACAACTTTACGGCTCAGCTGGCGATAGCGCATGGAATCCGGTTCAGGCTTCTCCTTGAACTTCTGAGCAATTCGCACCGCCCGGTTCTTGTCCCGGCTGGCAATAGTATATACATTTTTCCCGTAATCATTAAAAATTAGATTACCCTTGCCAAAAGTACACCCAAGTATAGCCTGGATAGCATCCACCCCACAGGAATTAGTCTCCACTACCGCCAGCAATTCCTCATCATAATCCTGACTTACATTCAAATGCTTCTGGGCAAACTCAGCTACTCGTATTCCCATTAACAGACCTGGACAGATATGTCCGTGGAACTGAATAGCCAACTCCAGAGGAGGCATATTTTTACACATTTATATTCTCCTGCCTTTCCATGTCAAATACTATTTATGATAATTATTTTTTTCATTATATATCTGTCTCACCCGACTGACCAGATTAGCAACTTGCACAGGCAAAGGCTCATCAACCACCCCACTGACTTCTATTGCATAACGGTTTAAAGGAATAAGCACCTTGGTTGCATCTGCACACGCTACAGCCTCAGCCATACGCGGAGTGAGTTCACCTGAAAAAGAATTAGCGGCAATAATAGCAATAGAGCCTGTAATCACATCTACTCTAGCGGTACAATAAGCTACCGCATTTTCCCCACTGGCTCCTTCATTCGCACCTGCTTTCAGCATCAGGGAAGCGGCCACTGCATTAGTCCCCAGACCGATTATATAGCAGTCATTTCCAAGCTCCTGGCGCAACTTTTCGACGATAATCCTTCCTATCCCGCCTCCCTGTCCATCTACTACCGCAACTTTCAAGAATTCTACCTCCACTTCTTTTTGGGCAACAGTATAAACATATTATAATCCAGATTATTGAAATAAATGAAATTTCACTAAAAACACGTACCTTAAAATGCTTGCCTGGTTCCCTTGACAAGACGACTCATAATCATATTAGATAATATTATAATGCTAATATGTGAATAATTAATAAGCAGTTTGAATAATAATGTAGGTTGTACATTGAAAAATACTGAAAGAGGCAAGAATGCGAATTAATCTTGATCGCGATTATCAGGCAAAAAACCATTTCTGTGGATTGTGCTGCACCAAAATTGAGAACTTTGAGGTTACTCGCGGCAAAACGGAAATCCTTAGAAATATAAATCTGCATATCCACTGCGGGGAACTTACCGCTCTAATAGGCCCCAATGGCGCCGGAAAAAGCACGCTCCTAAAAGCTATATTAGGAGAAATACCTCATGGCGGGAATTTAAAATACCTGGATTACAATGACCATCATACTTCGAAGCCTATAATTGGCTACGTTCCTCAACGGCTGGATTTTGATGCGGGTTCACCTTTAAGCATTCTGGATCTCTTTGGAGCCAGCCGCAGCAGAATACCGGTATGGTTAACCCACTCCCATAAGCTGAGGGAACACACCCGGGAGGTTTTATCCCGGATGCAAGCGGAACAATTGCTTGATCGACGCCTGGGAGATTTGTCAGGTGGCGAGCTGCAGCGCGTACTCTTAGCCCTGGCTTTGGATCCCTTGCCTGACCTCCTGCTCCTGGATGAGCCGGTTTCTGGCATTGATCGGCTGGGTCTGGAAATGTTTTTCCGTAAGGTCGCTGATCTGCGTCTTGAATACGACCTCTCAATTATTCTAGTTTCCCATGATTTGAAACTGGTGGCCCAATATGCTGACCGAGTAGTTTTCTTAAACAAAACCATACAATGTGTAGGTACTCCGGAGGTTGTTTTTAATGACCCAAAAGCTATTCAGACCTTTGGGCAGGTGCTAAACCCAGAAAATTACTGTAATCCTCAAAAAGGAGGCAGCCTATAATGGCACTCTTTTATAACTTGATCCCTCAATTGTTGCCGTTCGAGTGGACTTCCCATACCTTTATGCAGAACGCATTACTGGCGGTTATACTAATCACTCCTATGTTTGGCCTTTTGGGAACGATGATAGTAAACAACAAAATGGCTTTCTTCTCTGATGCTATTGGTCATTCGGCCTTAACCGGGATTGCCATTGGTGTCATTCTGGGGATGTCTGACCCGTTATGGGCCATGCTGATCTTCTCCATCCTTCTGGCACTGGGTATTTCCTTGGTTAAGTCTTCCACGTCTTTTTCTACGGATACGGTTATCGGTGTATTCTCAGCAACAGCCGTAGCCCTAGGTATTGTAATACTTTCCCGGGCAGGAGGTTTTGCCAAATACTCACGCTTTCTCATCGGCGATCTCTTAAGCATTACCGCCAACGATTTATTTATGCTGTTTGTTATAGCGATTATAATTTTCATCTTTTGGGGTTTTATGTTCAATCAGCTGCTGCTGGTAAGCATTAACCCTACCCTGGCTCGCAGCCGGGGCTCCCATGTACGCCTCCTGGAAACCCTTTTCAGTATGATCATGGCTATAATAGTGACAATTTCTATTCAGTGGGTAGGCTTGCTGATTATTAACTCCCTCTTGATTCTGCCTGCCGCCGCCGCCCGCAATATAGCCGGCAATATGCGGCAATATCATCTTTTTTCGGTTGTTATTGCTTTATTATCGGGTCTTGCCGGATTAATTCTATCTTATTACTGGGGTACGGCTACCGGCGCAACTATTGTATTGTGTTCAGCCGCATTTTTCCTCTTTACCCTGATAGGCACCAGGAAATAATAACCCCTCTTTTTTTAACTTCATTCTGCGCCCACGACCAGCAAACAGAAATGTCTTATATAATTTATGCATTACAAAATTTACCTATGGATTGGACAACTAACCAGGTATTGATATATAATACAAATGCAAATGCGAATCATTATTGTTTAGGAGGTCTGTAATGCGCGGCAGAATAACCAAGCTATTGCCTATTTTACTGATGGGGGTTATTTTTTTAAGCTTAAGCGGATGCGGTGAGAGCAAAAATACTACTAACCAGGTGCCTTCAGGCAGCTCAGTTCCGGAGAAAAACATTACTATTGTTACTTCCTTTTATCCGATCTACATATCCGCTATTAATCTTGCCAAGGATGTCCCAGGCGTCCAAGTGGTTAATATGACCAAACCCCAGACCGGCTGTTTGCACGACTATCAATTAACCCCCGATGATCTAAAGACTCTTGAGAAAGCTGATATTTTCATAGTGAATGGTGCTGGAATGGAAGCTTTCTTGGATAAAGTCATCCAACAGCAGCCTAATCTTGTAATTGTCGAAGCAAGTCAAGAAATCAAACTGCTAAAAGATGAAAAAGGAGAAAAAAACCCCCACGTTTGGGTCAGCATCAGCGGCAATATAGCTCAGGTCAAAAATATAGCTGAACAGTTGGCTGCAATTGATAAAGACAATGCATCTCAATACAAAAGCAATGGGGAGGAATATGTGGAAAAGCTGGAGACCTTGAGTCATAAAATGCATCAGACTCTGGATGAAGTGGAGAATAAGAATATAGTAACCTTCCATGAAGCCTTCCCATATTTTGCCCAGGAATTCAATCTGCAAATTGCTGCTGTAATCGAAAGAGAACCGGGATCAGAGCCTTCTCCTCAGGAACTTGTAGACACCATAAAAACGATTCGGGATTCTAACATTAATGTATTGTTTGCAGAACCGCAATACTCTTCCAAAGCTGCCGGCACAATTGCCAGAGAAACCGGCGCAAATGTTTACACATTGGATCCAGTAGTTAGCGGAGACTCCTCTCTGGATTCTTATATAAATATAATGGAACAGAACTTGCAGTCATTACAAGCTGCCCTTAAATCAGAGTGAATTAGTTATTGCCCATCTGGTTATTAGCTTATCAACAGCCTGCTGGGATTGGACATAGATAAATTATCAATGTTAGTGTGTGATCAATTGTAAAGTCAGGATTTAAGGGGTTGGAATAATGCCATCAGATGATACTTATAAAAGTATATTAAAAAGTAACGGGTTAAAAAATACTAAACGCCGCAACTCCATTCTGGAAGTTTTAACCCAGATTGCTCAACCGATAACAGCCGACCAAGTTTTTCTGGAACTGCAGAAACAAGATGTATCCATAAACCTTTCTACGGTTTATCGAATCCTGGATAAACTAGCCTCCAAGGGCATAATTTGTAGAACCAACCTTATCGGGGATAATAAAAGTCTTTTTGAATTGAACCAGATGAATCATAGGCATCACCTAATCTGTATGGGCTGCAAGCAGATGTTGGCAGTGGATGACTGCCCCTTCGAACAATACGGCAAGCTGCTGCAAGCGAGGACAGGATTTAACATTACCGGTCACAAACTTGAGATCTATGGATACTGCCGCAACTGCAAACCGAGATAAATTTCTTAACAGGCACTATATGGGCACATATATATGTATCTGTCTGCTCCTCTGCTAAAATGCGCGGATAATCCATATTATGCCTTCATAAAGCGGTATATGAATTTTGTAAAAATTTATCCAGTATGCTAAAATTTTATTGTTATATTAATATAAATTAATACAATCGAAGTTCTTATATGCTTAATCCTGAAAGCTCTTTCAGGAACGGGGGAACCATTTTTTGGGGTGAATCCTGGTCTTGTACCCGGTAGGGCTCCCTAGCCCAAATCCTTCAGCTAACCTCGTAAGCGTTCACAGGGGGGAATGAAGATTTGTATCTTTGCCTTTCGGTTAATTCCTTTTTATGTATTAATCATATGGTAATCATTCCCTTTATAGATAATTTTAACGACTGTACCTTAGCAAAGGGCTAACTTAATGGAGCATACTTTAACTCAATTAAGATATGCTCGTTTTGCGAATTTATCACACCCCAGTGAAACCGTAAATATATTTTTGCTTAAATGGAGCAAAATATTAATAATGCGGTGCATAAATAAAGATAAAAGGATGATATTATGGCAGAAATTGAAGTAAAAAACCTAACTATGATTTATGGCGGAATTCCTGAAAAGGCTTTGGAAATGATAGAAAAAGGCTTAAGCAATGATGAAATTCGCAAACAAACCAAACAGGTGGTGGGAATAAAGAATGTATCATTTACAGTTGAAACGGGCGAAATCTTTGTCATCATGGGACTATCCGGCAGCGGTAAGTCAACCTTGCTGCGTTGTATAAATGGACTCAATAAAGCTTCATCAGGATCCATAATTATTGAAGGAACGGACATCAGCCAGGTGAATTCTCAGGAACTGCGAAATATTAGAAGAGAGAAAATGGCTATGGTATTCCAGAGATTTGCTCTCCTGCCCCATCGAAACATCAGAGATAATGTAGGCTATGGCCTTGAAATACAGGGATTAGCCAGGGACAAACGGCATGATAAGGTTATGTCTGTTCTAAATATGGTAGGGTTGGATGCCTGGGCGGATTATTACCCGGCCAACCTAAGCGGAGGGATGCAGCAGCGAGTTGGAATTGCTCGTGCTTTAGCTACTAATCCCGTTATTCTTCTTATGGATGAGCCCTTTAGTGCCCTTGACCCTTTAATCCGTCAGGACATGCAGGATGAATTACTTGAAATTCAAAAGAAGCTGCATAAGACAATCATATTTATAACCCATGACTTAGATGAGGCTCTTAAAATTGGTGACCGAATCGCTTTGATGAAAGACGGGGAAATAGTGCAGATGGGACAATCGGAAGATATTCTTTTATCACCTGCCACTGAATATGTAGCTCGATTCGTAAAAAATGTCGATCGCAGTAAAGCTTTAAATGCATCTTCGGTAATGGTCAAGCCCCGGTCAGTAGTATATCCAAAAGACGGTCCCAGGATGGCGCTTCATGTTATGGAACGTTTTGGAATGTCGGGTTTGTTTGTTACTGATAAAAACGGTGTTCTAATGGGATATGTTGTGGCCGACGATGCCAGTCGGATTTCTAATTTAGGTGAACGTCACCTTGAATCAATCATTCTTAAGGATGTTCCCACTGTACCTCCGGATACCTCCCTGGCAGACATCCTCGATATTATTGCTATCAGTCAAATCCCAATTGCTGTTGTTGACGAACAAAATATACTCAGGGGAGTTCTGGTTAGAGGTTCTGTAATTGCCGGTCTAGCTGGACTAAGGAGGGATGCATAAATGGATTATATACCAAGATTGCCGATTAATAAATGGACAGACGCTGCTATAGACTATCTGCAGCAAAGGTGGGGAAATAGTTTTGATACCCTCAGTGAAAACCTGGAAACCATGATAGTACATTTGCAAGATTATTTGCTGTTCATACCGCCGGCTTTATTTATTATTATTATTGCTTTATTGAGCTGGAGGTTTGCGGATAAGAAAATGGCCGTATTTTCAATAATTGGTTTGTATCTTATTTATAATGTGGGACTCTGGGCGGTAACTATGCAAACTCTGGCTATGGTAATAGGATCGGTTGTGCTTTGTGTTCTTATTGGAATTCCTCTGGGTATTTTATCTGCTAAAAAAGAAGTTGCCCATAGGATTATCAGCCCGGTACTTGATTTTATGCAAACACTACCTGCCTTTGTTTATCTGCTGCCTGCCGTTACTTTCTTCGGTTTAGGAGTAGTTCCCGCAGTAATAGCAACCTTGATTTTTGCTATGCCACCGGTCATTCGTCTTACTGATCTTGGTATTAAACAGGTTCCAGAGGAGCTTATTGAACTGGGAAAATCCTTTGGCTCTACTTTTAGCCAAATGCTTTTCAAAATTGAGCTTCCCCTGGCACGTTCAACCATTATGGCGGGCATAAATCAATGCATTATGTTGTCACTATCGATGGTAGTAATCGCTGCCATGATAGGGGCCAAAGGGTTAGGAGGTGAGGTATGGAGGTCGATCCAGAGAATGGAGATAGGGACAGGATTTGAAGCCGGATTGGCAATCGTTGTTATAGCGATAATACTGGATCGAATTACTCAAAGTTTTGGCAAATCGAAATAAAAAAACAAGGAGGAACTTGAGACATGTTAAAAAACAAAAGAATAATTAAATTCATAGCAATGTTTGTTATACTTTCCTTTGGATTAGTTGGTTGCGCTGGTAATAAAGAACCTGAAAAGGCAGCCGAAGCCGATAAAGGTACAGTAAAGATTCTCTATGTTGAATGGGCTTGCGCTTCTGCTTCTTCCCATGTTATGGCAGATATCTTAGAAAATAAAATGGGTTACAAGGTAGAATTGACTCCCGTTTCCGCACCTTTGTTATTTGAAGGGCTGGCAAATGGAGACGGGGATGCCATGACTACTGCATGGCTGCCGGTAACCCATAGAAGTTATATGGATAAAGTAGCTGGCAAGGTTGAAGATCTGGGTCCGAATTGTACAGGTGCTTCCCTGTCGCTGGTTGTCCCCGATTATGTTACTATTAATTCTATCGCCGAGTTAAAGGACAATAAGGAAATGTTTGACGGAAAGATAATTGGTATTGACCCGGGTGCAGGATTAATGAAACTTACCGAACAGGCAATAAAGGACTATGATCTTGGTTTTGAACTGGTTGAAGGCAGTGATGCCACTATGATAGCAGCCTTAAAAGGCGCTATTGATAAAAAGGAACCAGTGGTTGTAACTGGCTGGAGTCCCCACTGGAAATATGCCAGCTGGAGCTTAAAGAATCTTGAAGATCCTAAAAAGGTACTTGGTGAAGCTGAAACCATAAACACTTTAGTACGAAATGGATTAAAAAAGGATATGCCAGAAGTATATGAACTTTTTGATAACTTCCAATGGACTCTTGAGGATATCAGCAGTGCTATGCTTATGTCTAACGCAGAAGGCGTTGACAGTAAAACAGCCGCTAGCAAATGGGTTGCAGAAAATGAAGCTATGGTAAATAGCTGGCTACCTGCAAAATATAAAAAATAAACATATATAAATAATAAATAATAATGGGCGGCATTTCAATAATGGAATACCGTCCTTTTTCTTTGCCTTAATAATTATCCAATAATATAAAACCACCAATTTGATTGAATGATGACTAAAAACATTTAAGAATCATAAGCCTCGATTCTGGACAAAATGAATATTAGAAGTTAAAAACTTGAGGTGATATCATGCTTAAATCACGGAATATTGTCATCTTCATTCTAATAGTATTTGTCTTTTCACTAGTTGGTTGCTCTAAAGATGCTGCGGAAAAAAAACCGTCTTCACAAGGAGAACAAAAACCAAAGGCACC
The DNA here is from genome assembly GCA_028709585.1 of Syntrophomonas sp. Lineage (GTDB taxonomy): Bacteria > Bacillota > Syntrophomonadia > Syntrophomonadales > Syntrophomonadaceae > PHAA01. The sequence goes on from JAQVWS010000048.1 coordinate 10,722, forward strand.
CACTGAATTAAAAATTATGGCAACTGAGCTGGATATGTTGATAACTGAACTAGACAACAAGTTCAAAAAACAAAAGCTGCCCGCTATGCAACAAAGTATTAAATTAAATCCCCAATCAAAATCAACAAAGGGTCAAACCCAAAGCCAACCAACACAAGGTGGACAATCTCAAGATTCCCAAAGCTCCAACGGACAATCGCAGGATGGAAAAACACAAGGATCTCAAAACCAGGATAAACAATCACAAAACGGCACCACAAAAGATTCGCAGCAGCAGAGTAACCAAACCCAAAACGGAAAGTCTCAGGCTTCTCAAAGTCAGGGCGGACAGTCTCAGTCTGGAGCAAACCAAAAACAGGCAGCAGATTGGCAGAAAGAGTTCAACAGCCTTAAGAATATCCATTCCAGTTGGAATAAGCTTATGCCAGATGCAGTTACGGCCGGGATGAGTATTGATTCACGCCAAAATTTTTCCGATTCTCTGGAAAAGCTTACTGAGAATATCAGCAAACAGAAGCTGGAAGAAAGCATTGCTTCAGTTCTGGTATTATATAAGAACTTTGCTGATTTGACTCAAATCTTTAATTCATCCGTACCTGCTGAATACAATCAAGTTAAGTATGAAATCATGGCCGCTGTTTTTGAAGCTTGCCGCTTAAATTGGGCAACAGCTGAACAACATGTTCCCAAACTTAGAGAGCATTGGATCTATTTTAGTGCCCAGGCCTCAGGTACTGACCCCCAAATATTAAATCGTACCGAATTTGCAATAATGGATCTGGAACAAGCTATTAAAAGCAAACAAATGGAATTAGTTATGATCAAAGGCGAAATTGCCATGACTAACCTTAAAAGCCTAGAAGAGAAGCTCCGTAACCAGACTTCCAACCAAAGCCAGTAGCAACTCTTCTTAATATAAAATAAGCGGGCTATAAAGCCCGCTTATTAATTATAATTTTATATCGTTTGTATCCTAGCTTTCTCTCTCAGTGGATTTGTTTACATATACATCCATGTAATCCTTTATGCATCTGGGCAGAATCATTTGATGTATTGGACAGATTGATCTGGGATTCTGATATATTCCGCTTACAAAAGCTTGAATATATTTACGCAGATCAGGCATTTTAACAATTTCATCAACGAAACCTTTCTGGGCACAGAATATCGGTCTGGATCTGTCTTCATACAATTTCATCAGGTCATTCATCTTGGCGATGGTGGGATCCAAGGATTTGCCGCTATCTGTGTCTTTAACCAGTCTACGTGCATACATGGCAGCAACTGCAGTTTCCCCATGCATTACGTATATTTCGGTAGCTGCGGTACCAATACTGAAAGCATTGGTCTTGCGGCCCTGAGGTCCACCTAAAACATAGTGAGCAGCAGCGGTACCCTTTCTGAGAGTGATTTCCATCGATGGAACATCAGTATTGTTGATGGAATAAATCAGAGACTGTCCTAATCCGAGCAGTTCTGCTACTTCTGCAATATCGCCCACATCTATGCCGGTAGTATCCTGTATCCATATTATTGGTAATTGGTCACGATTACATAAAGTAACAAATTCGCTCATTTTAATCAAGCCCTGACGATAGAGCTTACCGCCAATGCCAATATACTCTTTGGTATATTCAGGATAGTTCATCAAGGGGCCTTGTTTGTTGGCAACGAATCCACACAGCATACCATCTATCTTGGCAATACCTGTATACATCTCAACCCCATAGTCAGGTTTGTATTCCATATGCTCACTGCTATCAAATAGGCGAGCCATAACTTCGTAAATGTCATAGGCTCTCTTTTGATTAGCTGGAACTAAACTCCAGAGATCTTCCGGAGAGTATTTCGGGGGAGCTGGTGGAGCTACCCTGAAGAATTCAGGATTATATGCCGGCAATGCATCTACATACTTCTTAATGAGATCCAGCACGCCCTCTTCAGTGGTGGCAACTTCGCGGAAGAAACCAGTAATATCATGGTGTATCGCAACTCTTCCAGGAGGAGTTGATTTAAACTTACGGGTTGCTCCAATCAAAGCTTCGGCAACTTCATCATCAATAAAGCCCTTGGGCTTCATGCCGCTGACAATTCCTGCACCGCCAACCGCCATGTTAGCCTTTTCATGAACCACAATTATGGTGGGGCTGATACTATGATATCCGCCGCCCGCCGGGTTGGTGCCATAAATGCCAACTATGACTGGAATGCCCATTTGTTCAAGTTCATTATGTCTGTAGAATGGAGTTCCACCGCCAACACGATTGGCATAAACTTCATCCTGATGACTCAATTTAACACCGCTGCAGTTTAATATCCATACTAAAGGAAGATTCATCCTTTTAGCGATGTCGGTTACTCTGGTAATATTCTCTGCTTGTCCCGGAATCCATGCGCCAGCCAGATATTTGTTATCTGAAGCAATAATTACAGCCCATTTTCCGTTGATTTTACCCAGACCGTCGATAACCGCAGTAGTACCTTCTTCGTTCGCAGTCGGATCAAAAAGTGTATGCAGGGGACACCATGACCCTTCATCAACTAAATACTCTATGCGTTGCCATGCAGTCCATTCTCCGCCCGCATTTATCTTCTCCGTAGGTTTGCCGCCATCTTTAATGCGTTGAACCTCCGCATCAACCGCAGTTTCCACTGCTAACAGCTCGTCCATATTTTTTTGATTTACTTTTTTTAATGGGGTGCCCAGATCATTCATTTTCTTGAAATATCTTGGCATTGAGTATCCAAATTCACTCACAGACAATCACTCCTTATATCTAAACATCTAAAATTATTAGTAATATAACCCGTTAAACTGAATACTCGCCACCTTCCCTGGATCTTCTCATTGTCACTGATCCTTTATCACTTAAATAACCTATTAACCGCTGGTTATTTATAGCTTATAAATCGAAATCACCATTAGGTTGAGCTAATATTGCAGCTTCTATTCTATTATTTGACGTTTTTTATACCATTAAACGCTGAGGATCAACTTTCTTTAACAGAATGTCGAGTATTTCCTGGCTGGGGGCTTCTGCTTCCACAGCTCTGCTTAAATCCAATTCAAAGCTGGTATTTTCCTGAATTTGTTGGGGCGTAACTCCTGGGAAATATTCAGCAAGATACATAAGTTTTGTTTTTTCGTCAAAACGCATAATGCCTAATTCTGTAACCAATGCCTGGGGTCCTACTTCGGGCAGACCAACTTTCTTGCGGCCACCTGGTCCATCCATCCAACCAGGGCTGGTTATATAATCAACTTTCTCAATAAAACGGCGTTTCTGATGTTTCATCATAATAACCGTGTTACAGTTGGTAGCAATTCCGTTGGCGCCTCCACTACCGGTAAATCTGGTTTTCGGATGGAAATAGTCGCCAATGCAGGTGGAGTTCAAATTGCCGTACATGTCAATCTGGGCGCCACCCAGGAATCCAATGTCAATGGTCTGTTTCTTCCAGGCGTTGCCCTGGAAGCCAAAATAACGGAATTGCGGCCATAATGCTGATGCAGTGTAGGCTATTCTCATATCACTTACACTGGTTGGCACCTCAACTGGGCCTCCATCTATCATGCCGGTCTCAAAGCAAAGAACTACGTTGGGAGCAGTACTGTTTTTGGCCAATGCAGCTGCCACCAGGGGCAGACCTGTGCCAACAATAATAGTCGATCCATCTTTTACCTGGCGTGCCATTGCAACCGCCATCATTTGATTATTTGTATATTCTGCCACAGTTTATCATCTCCTCTTCAATCCTGGTACGTAACCGTATCCAGGCTTAATTCTGAGTTCCATCAGCTTGCTGGCGCCAAGCTTATTCAGGTATCCCATATGATCTTCGGTGCCGCGAATGTATTCATTAACATATTCTTCAAATAATGCATCATCAGCGCTGACTTTATCATACATGCGCATAAATAAGGGATCATAGTCACTGAAGTTTGGACACTGGCTGGGATGGGAACCATAGGGCACTTCAACCACAGCATCAGGGGTCACGTTAGGGATCTGATTTCTCCATGGTTCACGGCGTAATTCATTGGGATGTACGATCTGTTCACAGGTAATTATGCAATGGGTTGCGCCCATGGCTATATCCTCATCCAGGAAGATAGGTCCGTCAATTCTGGCGGTGCCATCCGGTGCTGCCTGTTGAACATGAATAATTGCCACATCCATCTTGGGAGTAGGTATTAAACACACTTTTTCTTCAGGATTAAAGGGGTTTATATCAACCTTCAGTTTGGCAGAAGGAAGTTTGGGATCACTTTCATATACTTCTTTAGGGATACCCCAAACATCAACTAAGCTGGAGCCGAGCATATTTTTGACTGCAACATAGGGCATACCCAGAGCTGCGGCATGATACATAATAGGCTGCACATCCAGGGAATAGTCTTCCCAGAGGATCTTGCCTTCCTCTATGTACTTGCGGAAACGGCGACTAACTGCAGTAAATCCAGAGTTAGCCATATAAGAATTTATT
>JAQVWS010000175.1 GCA_028709585.1 Syntrophomonas sp.
ATTTAATGACGCCCTAGTATTAAATTCAACAACAGTTTAGCAACTTAAGCAGCTGATTGTCAATTGGAAACCAGCATGGCTTGCTTAAGCCAGCGGATAGTTTTCTTAACCTTAAATCGTCTTTCCAGGTGGTACTCCAGATATCTTTCCAGAAAAAACTCGACCTGCTGCATAGACTGAGGTGAAGCCTTCACCCGCTGTATAGTTTGCAACTTGCCTTCACAAAGGAGTTTGATAATAGCTATGCTTTCTCCTCCCATTTGTAATACGGAATTTACGGCGGTGGAACATGAATTACATACTAAACCACCTTCTGAGAGGCTGAATCTAAACCCGTTTAAATCCCGAGAACCACAGAATACGCATTGGTCCATAATTGGCTTATAGCCCAGATTTACTAACAGTTGGCTTTCAAAATACCTGACCAGCATAATATTTAAGCCCTGCTCATTAATCAGCTCAATGACCCGCACCAATTTATCATATAGTTCAGGCAAAGGGGCTCTTTCCAGCAGGCTTTTATCTAAAAGTTCCATAATGTACATCGAATACAAAGTTCTATTAATATCTTCCCGGGAGTTGCCAAAAAAATCTATTATTTTTCCCTGGGTAATTAGGTCCATCTCCCGGCCTCGGTTAAAAAATAACAACGAGTGGCAAAAGGGCTGGACGCAGCCTCGCAAACTGCTCTTGGCCTTTTTCACCCCTTTGGCTATGGCTGTCAGTTTACCCTCTTTCTCTGAGAAAACCGTAAGTAGTTGGTCACTTTCACGGAAATCTCTATTTCTTAATATTACGGATCGACTCTGGAAGTACATTGGCTCTCCTTATATTCATTTATTAACCTGGTTGCGCTGCTGGTACCCAGCCGATTTACCCCCAGATCCAACAATTCCATGGCCAGGGCCAGGCTCTTAATCCCCCCTGAGGCTTTCACTTGTAAATGCTTGGATTTGTAGGCATTGATTATATTAATATCTCCTAAACTTACCCCCCGGCTGGAAAATCCCGTAGACGTTTTGATAAAATCCGCTCCGGAATCATTAATCAAACCAATGAGCGTTATTAGTTCAGCTTCGGTTAATAGAGCAGTTTCAACAATAATCTTGGCAATAAAGTCTCGTTTACTTTTTAGAGCCAGCATACTATCAATTTCATTGCCTGCAATTTTATAATTACGGTCTTTAACCGCTCCTATATTAATAACCAAATCCAATTCGTCAGCACCGTTATCCAGAGCCATTGACGCAGAGTATATTTTATATTTCAAGCCGTCTGCCCCCAGAGGAAACCCAATCACTGTACAGAGTTTTACCTTGCTGTCAGCGAGCAGCTTCCCGGCCAGAGCCAGGCGGTATGGATTGATACAAACAGCAGCCATTTCGTACCTGACTGCCTCCATGCATAAACAATGGATATCATCCTCATTGGCTTCGGGTTTAAGGTTGGTGCTGTCCAAAAAAGAGGCTAAATTAATCAAGAATATCACTCCATTAATTCACGTGCTAGCTGCCAGCGGCATTTCTCAAATCTTAAAGACGATAACCCAATTGGTTGAGATTTGATTCGCTATCACGCCAGTTTTTTTTGACTTTAACCCATAGATCCAAGTAAACGGAAGCACCAAGCAGTTCTTCTATATCAATTCGCGATTGCTCACCGATTTGTTTAAGCATCTGCCCTTTTTTTCCGATTATAATTCCTTTCTGAGAATCCCTCTCAGTATGAATAACCGCTCGTACATAAACTTTTTTCGCTCCCTGGTTTTTAAACTCCTCAACCTCAACCGCCAAAGAGTGCGGAACCTCATCGCGGGTTAGAAGGAGTGCTTTTTCTCTGATTAGCTCAGCGACAATAAAAGATATCGGCTGATCGGTCAGATCATCTTCGGCATAGTAAAAGGGTCCTTCCGGCAAACATTTATAAGTCTTTGCCAACAGTTCATCCAGATTAGTTCCATGGAAAGCTGAAATGGGTATTATCTCTGTAAAATTCATTTGATTGGCAAAAGGCTGGATGAATTCCTTAACCTCTATTTTACTTATTAGATCAATCTTATTGGCCACCAAAAATACCGGTGCTTCAGTATTCTTCAATTGGTCAATTATAAACTGCTCTCCCCCGCCAAAGGGCTTGGTAGTATCAATCATATAAAATATAAGATCAACTTCGTTCATACTTCGGGTTGATACCTTCATCATATATTCACCCAACAGGTGTTTGGGCTTATGCATGCCAGGAGTATCAACGAATATTATCTGCCCCTCATCAGAAGTAAGAATTCCTTGAATTCTGGTTCTGGTAGTCTGGGGTTTCTCAGAAACTATAGCTATTTTAGTACCAACCATTTTATTAATCAATGTAGACTTGCCTACATTCGGCCTGCCTACAATACTTACAAATCCAGATTTCACTATTATTTAACCCTCCTGACCGAAGTATCTAAAGAAAAAACCTGGGGCAGCATCTCACTTAGATAATATTCCCTGAAATCATCATTTTCATTGACAGTTATTATCTTAATATTCCTGGAGAATTCGGCTAACACCTGTAGGCAAGCTCCGCAAGGATATAAATAATCCAAACCGCCGCCTGCTATGGCAATAGATTCGAACCGGCATTCCCCATCGTTAACAGCTTTAAATACCGCTATCCGCTCCGCGCAGACTGTCAACCCATAGGAAGCATTTTCCACATTGGCTCCGGTATATATGTGCCCCTCCTGGGTTAATAAAGCAGCTCCCACTTTGAAACCGGAATAAGGCACATATGCCTGTGTTTGGGCTTGTCGAGCCAGTGCAATCAGGTCAGCAGCGTTCATATCTATCTTCTCCTTATAAATCAAGCAATCTTAGCAGATAAGGACCAAAAACCAGCACCGCAATAATAACCGCGTTGATGGCTGTCAGAAGTACACCACCAGCCGCCAGGTCTTTAGCCAGCTTGGCCAGCGTATGTTTTTCTTGCGTAACCAGATCAACATTTTTTTCAATGGCAGAGTTTATTGTTTCGGCGGTTAGAACCATAAATATGGCCAGCACTAATAAAGCCCCTTCAATCCGGTTAACTTGTAAAACAGATGCCAGGCCAATAACTGCAATTGCAGCCAGCAAATGTATTTTCATATTTCTGCCGTTCGCTATTGAGTATACAATTCCTCGCACAGCGCAGGAGAAACTTCTCCTGAACTTAACCATTCGGTCTTTCTACCTTTCCAGTTTTACGCTATGCAATATCTTTTCTTCCAATTCGCGCATCACTTTTTCCTCAGCTTCGGTTTCGTGATCATATCCCAGCAAATGAAGCATCCCATGGGCTACCAGGAAACCCAGTTCCCGATTTAAACTGTGTCCGTATTCCTCACTTTGAGCCTGGGCTCTCTCCAAAGAAATAACGATGTCCCCCAGTATATTCAATTCAGGAGTAGAGTCAAAGTCAGGTTCATCCTCGGATAAATCGTTCATAGCAAAGGAAAGAACATCCGTAGGGACACTTTGGTTTCTATAAACCATATTGAGTTCCTGTATATAGCTGTCATCAACCAGCAAAAAGCTTACTTCTGAATTTTTAGGCAATTTTTGCATCTTTGTGGCCGCATTTACCACATTTATAATTACATC
>JAQVWS010000049.1 GCA_028709585.1 Syntrophomonas sp.
AAGCCGGAACAGTACAGAGAACGGTCATCAGAACAATAATTCCCATGCAGATAATTTTTTTCATTAAAAAAAACCTCCTTAAAATATCTTCTATAAATAAAAGACAACTAAGAAGGCATTCTGCAATATCCCTTCTTCGATTGTTTTCATGGCGGTTTTCTCGGCCGGGGTTGGCCTGATACGTCCTTCAATATCAGCGGCAGTATCCAAACGCACCAGTTCAGCCCAGGGTGCTGCCATGGGTATATTAAACGGATATGACAGCCTGGGCAGAGCTATCGGCCCGGCATTGGGTGGCTTTATGCTGGATCAGGGTCAGAATCTTGGCTATTACACAGCTATAAGCATTTCCATTCTGGCTTTGCTGACTCTGCTGATAGGAACTCGTATAGCAGCTAATAACGAATCTCAGGTGAAAGAACGGCTGCTGTGAAGGTTTTGCATGACACAAAAAAGGCTCGAGGATCAAGCTTGAATCTTTGCTTAATATATCAAAGCCAACGGTAGGCAATATGCTAAACCTGCTTGCTTACGGCTTTCATAATGGGATTTAAAGCCCTTTGGAATTTCGCTAAAATCTGCCAGGCCTTTATCGCGGGCACATTCCAGGAAGGCCTTTCACAAAGTTGAACGATCTTCTTTGCTGGAAGGATTGCGGACACCCCTGGCTGTGCTGTTCCCCTGCATTTGTCTGGCCAGCATTGGAGAGTCTATTCATCATGGAACCTTTGCACTTTTTGCCGAATCCAAACTATCCTTTACTGCTCAGGATATTGGTTGGGCCTTTACATCCGCTGGGATAGTAATGGCTCTGGTGCAGGGGCTGCTGGTAGGCAGAATAATTAATAGCTTGACACATCTAGGAACACTATCGGCTCGGATTGCGAAGCTTTCAAAAGGGCATAATGACACGACAAAAACGTTCCCTTGTGTCCTGCTTGTGTCCTGTGTCATTTTAGTTAACCGTGGATTATATCTGCGGTTTTTGTTTTTAGGATATTCAGGAGACTTGAAGTGACTAACCTTGACCCTGCTGGGAGTAATTGGTACTATGGATATAGCTTATAATCGAGAAGGGGTTAGCTTTTATGGTTCGTCTCAGTGCAAAACTTGAGAAAATAAATATTGAAGACAAGCTTCCTGATTTAATACGATTTTTCAGAAACCGGGAAGAGGTTTTAGCTGCATATCTCTATGGTTCTTATGGAAGTGAATACCAGACCAATCTCAGTGATGTAGACATCGCCATACTGCTTGCTAGTTCAGAGCAGGCCGACTTGGATTACCAGCTTGATCTTTCCGCTCACCTTGCGGATATTATTCGGGAAGAGGATATTGATGTTTTAATACTTAATAGGGCCTCAATTGTTATGCAATTTGAAGTTCTATCTACCGGTAAACTCTTGTTTGAAAGGGATCATGAGATGGTTTGCGATTTTTTGGAGCGCGTAATTAAAGAATACGGTGATTTTCAAATCGATTTGATGCAATTTTACTTGGAGTATGATGAAGTATTGAGGGAAAAAGCACATGGTTAATAATAATAAAATACGGCAGAGGATCAATATTTTGCAGAAGAATATAAAGTTTCTGGAATCAATGCGACAGATGTCTGTAGATGAGTTTTTGACAGATCCCCGCAATTATCTTTCTGCTACCCGTATACTGCAGATCTCTGTGGAAGCAATGATTGACATTGCCAATCATATTATTGCCCGAGAGGGCTTGGGGGTACCCCAAAGCTATCATGATGCCATTAAGATACTAACCCGCGAAGGCTACCTCCAAAACGACAAAGAGGCAACCTTCCGGGCTATGATAAGATTTCGTAATCGTGCTGTTCATATGTATGATGAGATTGATGAGCGGGAGATTTATCGAATAGTAGGCGAACACCTGGGTGATTTCCAGGCTTATATAGACAGTATTATTAAACGCTGCTTTTAAAGTGAGAGACTTAAGCATGCATGATAACTATATAAAATTAATTGTAGTAGTAGTATCGGTATTATTCACGGAACAGGCGCATTTCATCAGTCTCGCTTAACTCTAGTAAACATCTAAAAAGGGCATAATGACACGACAAAAACGTACCCCTATGTCACTTACTTGTTTTTTAGGAAAAGCTCCAGGCGGTTCAGCCCTTCTTTTATATTGCTTAAGGAATTTGCATAAGAGAAACGTATATAGCCTTCGCAGTTGGCTCCAAAATCGATCCCGGGAGTTACCGCTACTTTGGCCTGTTCCAGGATTTCAAAGGCAAAATGGTAGGAGTCATCTGTATATTCTTTGACATTGGCCAGGGCATAGAAGGCTCCGCTGGGATCATGGCGGGTGGCAATACCCATTTGCTTTAAGCGATCCAGTAAATACAGGCGCCGCTCGTTGTATATGCCAAGCATTTTCTGCACATCCTGGTCACAGTCGCTTAGTGCGGCTATACCTCCTTCCTGGGCGAAGGAAGACGCGCAGATAAAGAAGTTTTGCTGCATTATTTGCATAACCCGGATATATTCACGGGGAGCAATAACATATCCCAAACGCCAGCCGGTCATGGCATATAGCTTGGAGAAGCCGTTGATCACAAAGGCGCGGTCGGTAAACTCCAGAATACTGTGCTCTTCACCTTCGTAGATTAATCCATTATATATTTCATCGGAGATAATCATCTGATCCAAAGCAGCCAGGTTTTTAAGCTCGACAGCGCTGAATACTCCACCGGTAGGATTGCTGGGTGAGTTGACCATGATGGCCCGGGTCAAGGGGCTTAGATAGTTTTTGATATCCTCCGGGCGGTATTTGAAGCCATCTTCCTCACTTACCGGAACGAACACCGGCTGCCCGTCCACATAACGAATAAAATTAGGATAACAGGCATAATAGGGGTCAGGCAGGATAATTTCCTCTCCTTTTTCCAGCAGGGCCGAGAAAATCAGCAGCATACCGGGTGAGGTGCCGGAGGTTATAATAACCTGTTCGGGAGAAATCTCAACCCCGTACTTTTTCCTGTAATAGCGGGCTATTTCTTCTCGCAAAGTAATTTTCCCCAAGCTGTGCGTGTAATGGGTATCATCCTGTTGCATAGCTCTTAGGGCTGCCTCTTTTACCGGTTCCGGGGTGGCAAAATCGGGTTCCCCTACCTCCAGGTGGATAATATCCTCACCCTGGGCCATCATGGCCTGCGCTTTTTCCAGGACCTCCATGACAATAAAGGGTGATAATTGCTGGGCTCGGGAAGAAGGTAAAAATTTGTTCATAATTAAGTCCTCGATTTATTTTTTCTTCTAATTTTATATAAGGGCAGCGGCAAAGTCCACCTGCTTTGTGCAACGCTTTTAATGGAATTCTTGACCAGGCATTGATCAAGATGCTAATATCAGACATAATTTTACTATTACTATTTGTAGAGGAGGAATAAGAATGTATATAGGACATGTTAATGAGATAGCCGGGCTGGAAATCAATAGCCCGGGTGCGGCTTTAAATGTTATGAAGCAGGTGCTGGTAGGCCCGGAGCAGGGATGGCAGGGCTGGGTGATGCGCCTGTTCACCATCAGCAATGATGGTTACAGTCCCCGTCATGCTCATCCCTGGCCGCATATCAACTATATTGTCAGCGGCAAGGGAACTTTGTTCCTGGGCGGGCAGGATTACGAGGTACAAGCCGGCTCCGTAGCTTTTGTACCTGATAATATTGAGCACCAGTTCAAAAATACCAGTACAGATGATTTCATTTTTATTTGTATCGTCCCGGAAACAGGGGATAAATAAGGGGGAAATGCAGGTAAATCTTTTATGCAGCACTGGTGAGTAAACAATAAACCATAAAGGTTGATAAAGATGATGAGATAGACTGCTAACAAAAAGAAACCTAAACCGTACCCGCGGTGCAAACCTGAAAATATCAGAAACTGATATACTGGCCCTGGTTTCGAGCAACCTTTCGTATAGCCGTATTATGGCTGCTATCAGCCATAATATCAGGAACTATATAGGGCCATCTTAGCATTATGTTATATATTTTAGTGAATTGTCTGAACCTAAAGAATAGTAAGGGAGGGAATAAAGACATGCTCTATTGCATTGTTTATACTAAACGGCAAGCTGCAAGGAAATCCCGATCAGCCAGAAGGATTTCCTTGCGGTCATAACGGATTAATTCTCCACCTTCCATTACCATTATACGGTCGGCAAAATTAACCGTTTCCAGATCATGTTCCACAGTAATTATTGTCTTTCCCTGCTGGCGAAGTTTTTCCAAAGCATCAGCAACATTTTTTTTGCCCACCTGATCAAGCTGGGACATAACTTCATCCAGAACTAATACCGGGGGGTCAAGTGCCAAAACTGCGGCCAATGCTACTAGGTGTTTCTCGCCACCGGAAAGCTGGTAAGGATTAGCATCTCTTAAAGCACCAATTCCCAGAAGATCGAGCACATAATCTACTCGTTCCCTGATGCGAACAGGAGGCAGGCACATGTTTTCCGGGGCAAAAGCAATTTCATCTTCCACTGTGGGAGAAAAAAGCTGGGTATCTGGATTCTGAAAAACCATTCCCACTTCAAGTGCCAGGCGGGCAACCCCGAATTCCCTGGTGTTTTTGCCGTTTATTAGCACTTCCCCATCCATTATCCCGCTCCAGCAATGCGGAATAATACCACTTAAACAATAAGCAAGGGTGCTCTTACCGCAGCCACTCAAGCCCATCAAAACTACTATTTCTCCCTGGACTATCTCAAAAGCAAGGTTTTTTAACACTTCCGCTCCTTCTGATTGATACCTATAGCTTAAGTTTTTAACTACTACAGCTTTCATTAGATCTTTCACCTCTAAAATACTGGTAATTAGAATTAATATACGCTCACTATAGTCATTATTTCGTTTAATGTATTGAATAATGTCTATGAATAGAAACGAAGGAAAAATATAAATATTATACCATGGGGATGCAACTAGCCCAAAGCAAAGGTATTTATGGTAAATGGCAAAAAACAAAAATAGAATAATATGGTTGACATTATAACATATAACAATTAGATTAATACTCAAGGATAGTCGAAAATAATTATTTAAACACTAGTTTTATCAAAATAATGTACAGGTAAGGTTAAAATACATTTTCCCATCTGTAAGGAGTTGCGAATCTTGTAGAAGGATTTGTTACAGAGGACTCATAATTTAATATTTGCTATCTTCGAGCTTGTTAACCTACAGCAAAAGCCAGGGTAAGCAGGCCGGTTGGGGGACTAACCTCAAGCAGCAGGGTGTGAGTGGAAACGCTTATGCCTCCCCGTTATTGTGGAAAGAAGATATTTATAGCTGGATAGCTTTTGTAAGCAGTGTATAGTAGTTTACCGCTTTCAATAAAATTTGTGCTGTGATCCTATAACGATGTATACAGTATACCGCATACAAAAGCCGCGAATTTCGGGCTATCCTCCTGGACAGTATCTACTTTTGGGTACTGTTATTTATTTTTCTGGCTTCTTAAACACTTGTTTAAGTACTCATATTTAAAGATTTTAAAGTAGGAGGCAAAGGCAGGTATTATGTCCTATAAATCCAAAAACTATCTAAAATAATCAGTACACAGTTAGGAGGAGTGGAAATAATGTTGTTAGGGTTAAGATTTATGTCGGGTTCAAAAAGAATGGTCGCATCTTTTATTGTTCTGTTAATGTTGTTTTCCCTATCCGTGGTGATAAACCCGGAAATGGCCACGGCTGAAACCCCGAGCGGGATGCCCGACCAGATTATGCTTTCCTGGACTGCTGATCCGCTAACGACTCAGACTATAGCTTGGCGGGCAGTGACTGATGCTGGGCAGCAGCGGGTACAGTATCTGTCGGCTGCTTCATTTAGCGGCAGTTTTACTGGTGCCACGGAAGGTATAGTAGCAAAGACCGAGCTTTATGCTGGGTACTGTCATTTCGAAACTACCCTGTCGGGTTTGTCTGCCAACAGCAGATATATCTACCGCGTTGGCTGTGAAGGGGCCTGGAGTGAACCTGCCTCTTTCAGCACCGCTACCTCTGGTGATAAATTCTCCTTCGTTTATATGGGCGATATCCAGGAAGGTTATGAGATTTGGGGGGGAATGCTGCAGCGCGTTGCTGCCGCAAACCCAAGATTTGTCATACAGGGTGGGGATATAATTAACGAAGTTACAATCACTGATGAATGGCAGCAGTTTTTTACTGCAGCTTCCCCGCTCTTTAAAGAAATACCATTTCTCCCGACATCGGGCAATCATGATAACGAGCCGATATTCTGGGACTCTTTTGCATTGCCGCAGAATGGACCGGAAGGCTATAAAGAAAAATTCTATTCCTTTAACTATGGAAACTGTCACATTACCGTACTTGACAGCAATCTAATGGGGGCTTCCGCTCCTCAGTATACTACAGTTAAAAGCTGGCTGGAAAACGACCTGACAAACAGTACCCAGCAGTGGAAGTTTGTAGTTTTTCATTACCCCCCTTACCCGGTAGTGGATGATATGCATTCCTACAATCTTCAGAAAAACTGGGTGCCGCTTTTTGAACAATGTGGTGTGGATATTGTATTTGTGGGACACCAGCACGTTTACATGCGAACCAAGCCGTTAAAGGAAGACCAGGTGCAGGCAGACGGGCAGGGTATTGTGTACATCATGGGCAATTCGGGAAGCAAGTTTTATAAACCTGGGACGGGTTTTGACTATATTGCTAAAGAGATAGCTTATGTTAGCAACTACCAGCTTATAAGCATTGATGGCGACAGCCTGGTCATGACTTCACGCGATGCTGACGGTAAGGTGATTGACATCTATACCCTGGGGAATGTACCGGCAGGCAATACCCAATATATGGTTGACCCGGTAGCGGATGATAGTTATGAGATTGAAACCACCGCTGGTGGAACCAAGAGTATGAAGGTAAAAACCGGCATTTCGGGAATGAAATATTTTACGGTTAAGCTTACTCCGGTTATACCGCATGAGGGGACGGAAACACTAGTTTTTGTTCATTTGAGAAATGGAACCCAGCTTGGGGTGAACGTCACTCAGACTGATTTTGACTTTGTTAATAGTGCCCAGGCAGGATTTAAGGTTGAGCCCGACGATATTGTCAAAGCCTATGTGCTGGATAATTTAAGCAGTGCGATTGACTCTAATCCCATAGGTTTGCAGTGATAATTCCTCTGCAAAATACCCTTTAGCCACCAAGCTTGGATAAGTATGAGGAGCAAGCCTTGGTAGCGAGGCATGGGAAGTAAGTCTCAGCGATGGATAGCATTGATATGACCCTATTTAATCGGGCCTGGTAAACAGGAAGGTGGTGTAGTTTCTTAATTATAATATAGCTCGCTTAAGCATGTTCAAGCGAGCTTTAACGACAGTGTTATGTTAATTTAATACAGTTTAACTACCAGTACAGGAGGTAGAGAGAAATGGGATTGGGATTGAAATACCATGGAAAAATCAAGGTAGCTTGGCTGGTGCTTATATTATTCTTGTTTGGCCTGTTGGGGTTGGTCACACCCGATATGTCCATGGCCAAAACTGACACCAGCAATCCGGCAACTGAAATTACGGTTGTGCTAAACGATAATGGAATTGCTTTTGAATTAGGCACTTATACAATTGACCAACTTAAAAGTATGCCTCAAGTGGAAAGAGAATATTCTTCGATAGACAGCATGCCGGCACCGGTCTTTACTGCCGGTAAGGGGCTTGATTTGGAAGCCTTTCTGATAAGTCAGGGTATAGACATGAATTCAGTAACCCACTTAAGATTTTATTCTACTGATAATGCAATAAAAAGACTGAGCAAGAGTGTACTGTTTGATGACAATAGTTATTATTTCCCTAAAATAAAGGAATGCTGGGATACCAGCTGGGATGAGAATAGTTCAAGATATACCGATCTTGAAAAGGTAATGGAGGGTGCCACACCAGTTA
The DNA here is from genome assembly GCA_028709585.1 of Syntrophomonas sp. Taxonomy (GTDB): domain Bacteria; phylum Bacillota; class Syntrophomonadia; order Syntrophomonadales; family Syntrophomonadaceae; genus PHAA01. The sequence continues at coordinate 7,944 of JAQVWS010000049.1, forward strand.
AACCAATGCTGGCCATTACATCCTCTCAGGATCGTTTCCTGCCCAAACCGGATTGGAGTAGCCTGGACGAGTCTATGTGCCCCAGGTTGTGTATGGGGCAGGCCAGTCCCGAAGAAATTGTCACTATGAACTTTGTCCGCTGGGTTAACAAGATTGAAGTATTTGGCAAGCTGCAGCCAGGAGGATCTTCTTCAGTTGCCGCTCCCAAAGTTACCTTAGACAAACCAGCCGCAGGCAGCAGCTACCAGCTAGGGGATACAGTGAAAATCGAAGGAACCGTTGAAAAACTCTCAAAGGTTACGCTGACCGTCACTGATCCTGATGGACACAGTGTATTTACTGTTTTTGACCTTGATGTCAAAGATGGCAGTTTTAGTGAGGAATTCCCTCTGGGCTTGGATTTGGTAACCGGCAGCTACACCATTGAGACCGGACCGGCACCGGGATCGAGCCTGAACTGCAAGCAGACATTTAATGTAACGGCAGCGCCGGTCTCTGCCGCTAGTATCATCTTAAACACTCCTGAACCAGAGCACACCTTTCAATCACAAGAAAAGGTCATAATTAGCGGAACCGTACGCGGCCTTACCAGTGCCAGCCTCAAGATTGTCGACCCTACCAAGAAAACCGTTCATTCCGGCAGCATTGATAAAAGCGGTGATTTTACTGAGGAGTTTACCCTGGATAAAGATGCTTTACCCGGTGAATATAGCATTCAAATCACTGCACCCGGATTGGACAAGGATTATACCCGTGCCTTCAAAGTTGCCAAGTCTGATAAAAGCATCCCTGAAACCAAACCGGAAACCGTTGCCCAGCCTGGGCCAGCCACCAGTTCCCTAAATGATATAAGCAATCACTGGGCAGCCGGGCAGATAAACAAACTGGTCACCCGCGCAGCCATCAAGGGGTACCCCGACGGTAGCTTTAAGCCTGATGCCACCATTACCCGGGCTGAATTTACCACCGTAGTGGTAAAGGCGTTTAATCTTAACAATACTGGTGGCAAAATTTTTAGCGATACCAGTGCTCACTGGGCCAAAGACTATATTGCAACAGCAACTGCGGCAGGAATTGTCGGTGGTTATAATGACAGCACATTTGGTTCGAATGATCCGATTACTCGTGAGCAGATGGCAGCCATAGTCGTAAAAGCAGCCGGGCTCACTGCGGCAGCAACAGAAAATAACTTTAGTGATAACAGCAGCATTGCCGAATGGGCGCGGAGTAGTGTTGCCACAGCAGTGAACAACCAGGTGATAAAGGGCTATCCCGGAAACACCTTTAAGCCTAAGGGTAAAGCGACTAGGGCCGAAGCAGTTACGGTTATTGTGAATGCCTTAAAGCTATAACGAGGCGAAAAGATGTTCCCCGCTTCTTTAAGCGGCCGGGTTCATATTAACAAAACAGGCGGCGGGTTCTAATCTCCCGCCTCGTTGCAGCGGTGTGTTGAAACTGCTCCGCAGTTTCTTTTGATGCTTAAAAAGCAATAGATACAAGTGGGGTAAAACAATGAGGCTATCAACTGACAATGCCAAGAACAAGAAAATGTTGATTTGGGGGATTCTGCTGCTGGCAGTGGTGGTTGCCGTATTCTCCTTTTTAAACCGTCAGGATGACGTACAGGAGGGTCAGTTGTTAATTAAGGCGGGTGACAAGCAATTGGCTCTGTTAACCCTGGATGATCTGCGGAAAATGCCGGCAGTGGAGAAAAAGATGGTCATTGATTCTACTTTTGGAAACAGTGAACACCAATTCACCTGTACCGAGTTGGCTCAGGTTCTCCTTGATATTGACCCGGAGCTAACCACCAGATATGACCGGCTGATTACCCGGGGTATTGATAATTATACATCGGGCCTGGAGATGAACGAAGTTTTGTTGCCTGATAATGTCTATATCGCTTATGCCGATGGGGGTAAGCCATTAAAGAGCAAAACCAGCAAAGAAGGCGGTATGCGTATTATTATTGGTGATGACGAGTTTGGCCAGCGTTATACAAATTATCTGGTAAGCATTGAACTGGAATAGGCGAAAGGCAGGTTTTTTGATATGCAAAAAAACATCAATAAATGTTCCCTGTTTTTGCTGCTCTTGACTATAATGCTGACCGTGGCTGCTTGCGGGGGAAAATCCGAAACCGCCAGTCCAGCCGCTTATGATAATGAGGAGATCCTTATTACGGGGCTCAAGGACAGTGATTATAAAATTAGCGTGGGAGATTTGAAAAAGCTTCCCTCGCTTACTAAAAAGTCGGAAGCAAGCACTGCCGACGGCGAAATCGTCAAGGCTAAAGCGACCGGTACTTTGCTGGAAAATGTACTGCAGCAAGAAGGCAAGTCCATAAAAGATTACAGCAGTATCCGTTTTACCGCACAGGACGGTTATTCCATTGCGGTTCCACAGGATGTTTTGAAAAATCGCCCCATTATCCTGGCTTACGAGCTTGATGGCAAACCTCTGGTAGCTGAGAATCAGCCTATCATGGTGGTAGTTCCAGGTGAAAGAGCGATGTACTGGGTCAGGATGCTGGATAGGATTGAACTAAAAACCGGGGCCCAACAAACCCCTGTCAAAAAGGTAGTATTTCTGGAAACGGCCGTAAAGAGCCTGCCCCAAGAGGATTACCAGTATTATGACAGCGTGGATAAGGCCATTAAAACCCAAGATCTGGTTGAAAGCTATGCGGGAACCGATGAGGTCAATAATGTCTTTATCAAAGCCGGGGACGAATTGAACAAGAATGAAAGCCAGTCAAATTTTATCGGTGCCTATATCAAAATGACGGGTAAGGAAGCACCTAAATTCCTGGCTCCTAAATTACCGCAGGGTATGCATGTGAAGGATGTACTCTGCATCAATTATGGGGAGTCCGGTTTTTTCGCCTATTCTCAGGGGAAAAAGGTATTATCCCCAAAAACGCTTGATGGGCAAAGCGGAATTGCCTTATCCGAAGTTATCAAACAGACCGGCCTGAGCCGGGCGGCAAAGTACAAGTTCAGCAGCGGCGATGGCCAAAGCCTGGAATTTACTGTTAATGAATTGGGGAGCGTTCTAATTTACCAAAATGACCAAGGGATATTGGTCAGCCGTTGCCCGGGAGCGGCAGATAAGAACGTAGAGAACCTGCTCTCCATTGAATGCATGAAATAATACTAGTGCAATAAATTGGTTTTGCTGGTGGCAGGGGAGAAGGAGTTAAAGCAGTGAACAGAAGAAATTGGTTTCTGACTGTTAGCTTGGGTTTACTGGGTTTTCTTATAGGAGGGTTAGTTTTTGGTGTTTACCGGCAGGCTCCCGACTACATTCCCACCCTCAAAGTGGTGGGTGATGTTGCCCAAGTGCTAAAACTTAAACACCCGAAACAGCTGGGTAAGCTATGTGATGTAAGCTATGACGGCCATAAGTATCAAGCCATTAAGCTAATGGATATTATCGCAGCGGCTCAACCTATAAGCTCTCCAGAGCAAATACATTTGGTGAGCAGTGATGGTTTTACCTCGTCATTTCCAGCACAAGGGCTGGAGAAATCTTATATCACCTTCACTTCCAAATATGGCTGGGAAGCAATTAACCTTAACCACCCCATTAACAGCAATGCCAAAATACTAAAAGAAATCGTGGTGGTCTCGGATGGCAGTTCTCCTGGCTGGGGCTTGACGATTAGCAATCAGGATGAGGATCTTGTTCAGGTTACTCCGGGCCAGCTTTATACCCGTACCCTGCTGGATTATCTATATGCGGAAGGGAAGGCTTCAGTCGAAAAAGATGGGAAAACCTATACCAATTCGGTCTCAACCCGGCGGAGAGCCTGCCCGCTGGCTGACCTGGTTCCGCTCACGAAGGGGGACAGGATACTGGTAATAGGCAGCAACGGAGAGCATCACTTCCTGGAAAACCGGGGTTATTTGGAGTTGAAAGACAACTATATTAACTATTTGCAGCCGAAAGAGCATATCCAGGTAGATAAGGTGAAAGGGGTGATAATAGATCCCCCCACCGCCAGTATTATGGATACCTATTATGATACCCGGCACTTTCTGGAAAACGGTGAGAAGATGCTGGTAGTAGTTTTAGACGGGTTCAGCTACAGCCAATATAGCCAGGCTATCGCAAAAGGGCAGATGCCATTTCTAAAAAGTGCAGGTCCAGCTGTAAAGGTTGCCGGTGTCTACCCGCTGGCAAGCAATGTATGGCTGGCGGCCATGATAACTGGAGCAGTCCCGGAAGAGAACGGGGTTATCAGCGAAAAGGACCAGGAATTAAAAGTACCTTCACTGTTTTCGATTAGTAAACAATTGAAAAAACAAGCATTGCTGTTAAAGCCTGGTTCGAAGCTACTAAACACGGAGGTTGAGCCGCTGACGGCAAACGACCAAAATGCCAGTGGAACAGCCGATGATGAAATCTATGCCATGACCATGGACAGGCTGGAACAGGGCTATGACCTTATAGTAGTTTGTTTTAACGGTATTGCAGTCAACAGTGAACACTATGGCTATGATGACAAGCGTACCCGGGAGGTAATTACAGAGACTGACCGGTATCTGCAAGAATTCACAACCTGGTGGCCAGGACGGGTGCTTGTGGTCGGTAGTGCGGGAAAACGGTCCCAGCAAAAATTCACCGCTGATTCAATCTTTGTACCATATTTACAGCTCAAGCAGGCATCGACGGGTAAAAACTACGGAAACTAAAACAGAGAGATAAGTATACATCTAAATAATCTCCGAACTTGATAACCTAAAGCTAAAACCATGGTTTTCAAGACGTTACGGTATGTTTGGAAACGGACATACCCCCCACTGTGGAAAGGAGAAGCTGAATTCGTCCCGATAATGGGCGGACTGCTTCTGCGGTCCGCCCTTCTTAATTGAATAGTAAACCCTAAAAAGATTTCAAGGAGGTGAGTATTATAAGCAGGTCTACGTTACGTACTGAGAAACCAGGCCGGGGAATCGGGTTTCCAAGGTCTAAAGCGACCATAGTTTTCACCATATTATTGCTGGCAGGGCTGATTCTATCAGCCAACAGCCTGATAATGCCTCAAATGGTACGGGCGGAGGAAGCAGACCCGGTCAGCATCATCGATGCCAGCGGGCAGGTAATTATGAATGACCCGCCTCCGCTTATCATTGAGAATCAGATTATGGTGCCTGTTGCTGCACTTGCCGGCAGCTTGCAGGCCAAGGCAGTCTGGGATGCTGATCTGGGTACGGTTACTGTAACCAGGAGTAAGGAAACTATACGCATGCGGGTAGATAGTGATCAGGCTACCATAAACGGAGAGGATCTATCCCTGGAAGCAGCGGTATGCAACATCAACGGCCGGGTTTATGTTCCACTGTTATCGATGGCAGAAGCACTGGGGGCAAAAGTTGAGTTGAATGAGGAAAGCAGGACAGCCCAACTGCTGCCCGGTATGGGGACTAGCAGCAGCACCAGGGATAGCACTGTACCCGGAAAAGGAACAAATTCGTCAGCAACCTTAACGGTTAAGGTGGGTTATTTTGGTACCCCATATAAAACTCTTAAGGTCTTTACGTTGAGCGACCTGGAAGCCATGCCCCAGGTACAGCAAGCCTATACCTTTATTGACACCATGCCCTCAGTAGTTTTGGATTCCGCTCAGGGAGTAAAGCTGACCGATGTTTTACATAATGCTGGTATCGATATCAACTCTATAGACAAGCTTTATTTTTATACCACTGATGCTGGAAAGAGCTGGTACCAGAGTCTACCCAAAACGTTTCTGTTGGATACCGAACGTTATTATTACCCCAATTTACCCACCCACTGGGATTACGATGAGGCAAAAGCCTTGCCCGGGGCTGAGGATGGTGCGATACCGGTAGAGCCGATTATATCTATCCGGGATTACTGGAAACGCTTTGGCACTTCTCCCGACTATACCCAAATGAACGAAGATAATGGTTTTAGGTTATTGTTCGGGCAGGTTGATACCAGCAGCTGTACCGCTGCGCGTTCGGCCAAATGGATGCGGGAAATATCGGTAATGCTGATTGGCCGGCCGCCCAATGGGGTCACGCTTAACAAGCATACGGCCAATGCCCTGGTGGGCAGTACCATCCTGCTGGAGGCCACGGTAGGCCCGTTTGATGCCGCTAACAAAAGCGTTACCTGGAGTTCCAGCAACCCCGAGGTAGCCACTGTTGACCAGAATGGGGTGGTCTCAGTCATTGCTCCAGGTACAGCTGCCATTACCGTAACCACGGTAGAAGGTGGGTTTACTGCGAGCTGCATTGTAAATGACCCCAACCCGGGTGTTGCCAGTCCGGAGGATACCCCGGTAGCAGGCAGCCTGGTTGACAATCAGAAGGATAAGGAACCGCCTGTAACAGCAGCCGGCCAGCAGCACCTGGCCCCCAAAGGCAGTGATCTTAAATCCATGCCAAGCGGCAAAGTATTCGAATTATCAGCCGAGATTGTACCTTTGCAGCCGCAATCTGAATACGGTGATGTGGATGTTGTAGCCTTGGTGGCATCTCTAATCCTTTTTATCCTGGGTGCAGGCAGAAGATACACTGAATATACGAAGGAGGTTCTCAATTGATATTTGCTATGTTAGCGCCGCTGCGGGAAACCATGCATACCATTTCCTATGGCTTTCTAGTACCAACTATTATTATCCTGCTGCTCTTTGTTGCCTATATGCTCTTTGAGCTGGGTAGTTTAGTGGTGGAAACGCTTACCGAGCGGCGTAAGGTGAAAACAAATGTACCCGAATTGCTGGAGGCTTTCCAGGGCAAAGATGCTCAGGGAATCATAAATGAAATTGACCAAAGCAAGCTGTTTCGGCGCCAGAAGGTGGCTTTACATGAACTCTTAAAGCACAGCGATTTGCCCCCTGCCTCCTTTCAGGCCCTGGCACGCCGCTTGCTGACTAACGAGGAACTTCATTATCTCAAGATAACCAACCGGACTGACCTGGTGGCCCGCTTGGGACCCATGCTGGGATTAATGGCTACTTTGATTCCGCTGGGGCCAGGTCTGATTGCCCTTGGTCAGGGTGATACCAAAACCCTGGCTGATTCCTTGCTGACC
>JAQVWS010000050.1 GCA_028709585.1 Syntrophomonas sp.
TTCTGGAATGGGACGGTGATGGATTCTGGCTGTATTTCAAGCGCCTGGAGCGTGGTCATTTTCGCTGGCCGGCAAAAGGAGACAGCGCCATTATGCTGCTTGAGACCAGGGAACTATCATACTTAATTGAAGGTGCGAAACTAGAGAAAAAGCTTAAGAGGGAAGAAGTTTTCAAGCGGCAAATTTCTTAAAAAAATATATCCCGAAAAAGGTCTTTAAAGCGCATAAAATATAGCTTTTTAGCAGCATTTTTGGTGTAATTTTTTATGAAAACACAAGCAGATTTAGCAGAAAAACTTTCTAATATAAATGAAGACAAATGAAGGAGGTAATGATATGGCGAAGTATGTATGTTCTATTTGCGGCTTCATCTATGACGAAGCAAATGGAATTCCCGAAGCAGGTATTGTTCCGGGTACAAGATGGGAAGACTTGCCTGCGGACTGGGTTTGTCCTCTCTGCGGCGCAACAAAATCTGAATTTGAGAAACAGGGCGAGTCCGCTTCTAAAGAAGTCAAGAAAACAACATTTATCATGGAGCAGTCTTCTGACATGAAGGAGATGTCTCCCTTAGAAGTAAGCGCACTATGTACGAATCTTGCACGTGGGTGTGAAAAACAGTATAAGCCCGAAGAAGCAGCCCTCTTCAATGAATTGGCAGGATATTTTAAGAAGGCATCAGCGACTGCAGATGCTCCGAATATTAATCAGCTAGTTGCATTAATTGAAAAAGACCTTGAGGAAGGTTTTCCAAATGCCAATTCTGTGGCATCGGATGCAAAGGATCGTGGCGCACTACGTGCTCTGGTCTGGAGTGAGAAGGTTACCCGAATATTAAAATCTCTCTTGACCCGATATCAGAAAGAGGGTGACGCTTTGGTAGAAAATACCGGCGTTTATGTCTGCACCATCTGTGGATTTGTCTACATAGGAGATACCCCACCAGATATTTGTCCTGTTTGTAAGGTGCCAAATTGGAAATTTGAAAAGATCGAAGGGAGGTCATGAGAATGTCTAAGAAATATGCCGTAAGAAATATTCGTTTATGTACCAAAGACTGCTTGTGCCTCTATGTCTGCCCTACTGGAGCAACAGATACAGAGAACAGCATCATTGATATTGAGAAATGCATTGGTTGCGGAGATTGTGCTGATGCCTGTCCATCCGGGGCAATTTCTATGGTCCCCGTAGAATATCCACCTCAACAAACTAAAACTGAAGCAGTTGTGTGTGCACTAAATGCTCTTCTACACAGCAAGTCGGAACAGGAGAACATCGCTGCTGGACTACCCGGTAAGCTGGCTTCCGCCATTCAAAAATCTAATCATATCATGGCGGAGGATATCGTCCGTGAAGCAGGTTATATGCTTCCACAAAGTGAAAATTCGATGGCTTTTCTCAAATCACTACTTGATAATAAGCAACCGGAAGGATTCCCAACAGAGACAGTAGAAAAATTGATAAATGCTTTTAGTAAAGATAAGGAGGGAAAAAAGATGAGTGAAAACAAAACATTTGATAACCTGATGGAGGCGTTTGCTGGAGAAGCCCAAGCCAACAGAAAGTATACTGCATATGCCAAGAAAGCTGAAAAAGAAGGCAAACTGAATGCAGCAAAATTATTTAGAGCTGCAGCTGATGCGGAAACCCTTCATGCCCTTAAGCATTTTGAAGTGGCTGGGAAAATTGGTTCAACTGCAGATAATCTGAAGGATGGTGTTGCAGGAGAAACCCACGAATATAAGGAGATGTATCCCGATTTCGTAAAGGAAGCTGAAGCGGCAGGAAACAAAGCTGCTCTCATGTCCTTCACATTTGCGATGAAAGCAGAAGAGGTTCACGCTGGGCTTTATCAAGATGCATTAGAGAACCTGGACCAGACAGAAGAAGTATTCTATTATCTCTGCCCGGTCTGTGGAAATATTGAAAAATTTGTTCCGGATAAATGCAGTATTTGTGGCGTTCCGGGAGATAAATTCATTAAGTACTAAAATATTCGAATCTGTTAAAATTATATAAATTGAGGAGGTAACAATTATGCCTGACTTTGGACATCCCTTTTCTGGCTACATCGTAAATCACAATTGAGGATTTGCCCTTGTTAATCAAAACTCCCAGGTCGATGGAAAATGCACGAGCCCATGCCGGGATTTGTGTTGAAAGAGGCAGTGACGATGTAAGAAAATTATAATTAAATGCTGAAAATAGGAGTTATATGCAGGAATAGGGTGTAAAAATATAGAAGTTATTATTGAAGAGATAGAATTTGAGATGTTTTTGGATTAGTAAATCTAATCCAGAAACAGTTGGTTCAAAGGGATTAAAATATATGATATTGTTGATGGTCAACAAAGAATAAACACTTAAGTTGCTTTATTAAAGGATATTAGTATCGCTTTAAAAGAGGGTACTGATGAGCTGGCTGAATCTATCCAAAAGCGGAGTAATATATGACAGTTGCAATAAGCATAATTAACCTGAAGGGCGGCGTGGGCAAAACAACTTTAACCGTGGCGCTGGCTGAATTCATGGCGGTGCAGCATGGTTTAAAGGTGCTGGTTATTGACCTTGATCCTCAGACTAATGCCACCGTCAGCCTAATGGATCAGGATGAATGGAAAAGACACAACGTAAGAGGACAGACTCTGGTAAGACTTTTCCGTGATTATCAGGAGAATACACGAATATTTTCAGTGGATGAGGCAATCGTACATAATGCCTCCAACATTGGAGGCGGGATAACGGGTTTGGATCTGCTACCCTCCAGCCTTGACCTTATTGATATACAGGATGAGATTATTAATATTCCTTCTACCGGTCTTATAAGCCACAGGCCGCTAACACTTCTGGGAACAGCAATTAGCGAGGCTATGACTGCCTATGATGTAGTGCTCATTGACTGCCCGCCCAATCTGGGCCTGATTACCCAGAACGGCCTGATCCTTAGCCAGTATTACCTTATTCCTGTCATTCCGGATATTCTGTCCACATATGGCATCCCTCAGATAGTTAGCCGCATCAGCCGTCTGGAAAAAGAGACGGGAGCTCACATACAATCCCTGGGAGTTGTAATAAACAAGTATCGTCAGCAAAATGCCCTGCATCGGAACCAGGTCAGTATTCTGAGACTAGAGGCGGACAAAGTAGGTTATCAAAGGGTATTTGATACAATTATTCCTGAAAATGCCCGGGCTGCAGCGGTAATGGACTATACTCTTCCCGGTGCTCGAATTCATAATAAGTACGGTTATGAGACTCCATTTACCCAGTATCAGAATTTGACGAAGGAGGTTTTGGATCTTGTCTTACCCGGAGATTAGCACTGCAATGGCCTCATTCTTGCGTCTGATGGCAGAGGAGATTGAGAAAAATCAGGCTCTGGCTAAACGGATGTCAGTGCCGTTTAAAGAAATGATGGATGCTCAAGCGGAAAAGGCAAAAGTATCTCGGAGCTCGAAAAGAAAGGTTCAAGAGGAAAATGCTGTCCCCGAAGGGTTCGATCCTTTCCGTATCTATAACGATCTGGGCAGTGTGGGGCTTTTTGCTTCTTTACAAGATTTTGATACCAAACAGTGCAAGGCGATTCTGAGCCATTTTGCCATGGATCCGGGACGCAGCTACGCACTTTGGCGTAAAAAAGAACGTTTGGCGGATTTTATCGTTGAACGGGTCAAGGCTATGAGTGAAAGGGGCAAAGTATTCCTGGATTAATATATTTGCCTCAACCGCATAAACTAATGTTGTTGGTGTAGAATTTTGAAAGGTGTTGGCTGGATGGGCAGCGGGGAACAATTTATAGTATGGGAAGATATGGAGGGCGAGCGGCTCGATACGTTTGTAGCCGAGAATATGGAAAACACCTCTCGTTCTCAGGTACAAAACCTGATCAAAGCAGGTAAGATATCGGTCAATGGCCGGGCACTTAAGGCCAGTTATCAGCTTAAGCTGGGTGAAGAAGTCAAGGTGGAAAAGCCGGAAAATACCCCAATTGCCATAGAAGCTCAGAATATACCCCTGGAAATAATATATCAGGATGAAGACCTGGTAATAGTTGATAAGCCTAAAGGCATGGTGGTGCATCCGGCTCATGGTAATTGGGATCATACCATGGTAAATGCGCTTCTGTATCATATTAAGGACCTGTCAGGGATTAATGGTGAGCTGAGGCCGGGAATCGTCCATCGCCTGGACAAAGATACCTCCGGGGTGATGGTGGTGGCCAAGAATGATTATGCCCACCGCAATCTATCCGAGCAGATCCAGGTACACAGTATAAAAAGGGAGTATACCACACTGGTACATGGGGTAATCAAAGAAAACCTGGGTGTCATTGAGGCGCCTATTGGCAGAAGCAAGCTGGATCGCAAGAAGATGGCAGTTGTTGCTAACGGCCGGCCGGCTATCAGCAATTATGAAGTTACACAGAGGTTTAATAATTATTCTTTGGTAAAGGTGGCTTTGCTGACAGGCCGAACTCACCAGATCAGGGTGCATTTTGCCTATATTAAACATTCGGTGGTAGGCGACCCTCTTTACGGGTCAACGAAAAAACATTTTAATCTGGACAGCCAGGCCCTGCATGCTCATTTGCTGGGCTTCAATCATCCGCGCAGCGGGGAGTACATGGAGTTTAGCAGCCCTCTGCCGAAATATTTCGCAGAGATATTGACTGAGTTAGTGAAATTAGGTTGACATTGCCTGCTATGTTAAGTAAAATTTCTAAAGAACCTTTAAGTTGGCTCTGTGAAGCTAGCAAGGATTGCGGATAATCATGCCTGCCTTCGGCTTTACGATGGTAGGCTTTTTTGTTTTATCCCTGTCCTGGTTATTAAGCCTTACTTGAGAAAGGAGGTTAGAGATGGAATTACATGAGAAAAAGGTCCTGATGGACGAGGTAGCTATTAAGAGAGCTATCACCAGAATTGCTCATGAGATTATTGAAAAAAACAAGGGCGTTGAAAAGGTAGCGCTGATAGGTATCAGGAGAAGAGGGGGGCCGCTGGCAGTGAGACTGGCGGAGCGTATCGAGGAAATTGAAGGAATCAAGGTTCCGGTAGGTATTCTGGATATTACTCTTTACCGGGATGACCTTACTACCCTGGCATTACAGCCCCAGGTTCACCGCACCGAGGTTTTTTTCAATATTAATGATATGAATATTGTTTTAGTGGATGATGTAATGTATACCGGGAGGACAGTTCGGGCCGCGATGGATGCCCTTATCGATCTGGGCAGACCCAGGACGATCCAGTTAGCAGTTTTGGTAGATCGAGGCCATCGAGAACTGCCAGTAAGAGCCGATTTTATCGGCAAAAACGTACCTACTTCCAAGAAAGAAGTCATATCGGTATTGGTAAAGGAGATTGATGGAAGGGAAGAGGTTGTTATACAGGAGATTATGGAGAATTGACTCCCGACCCTTTAAACTAGTCCGAGAGACTGGCAAGGGAAGGCCCTTCGCAAAGGAAAGCTTTTCTTGCCGGCAGCAGCAAGAAAAGCTTTTTTTTGGACATTTATACCGAAGTATGAAAAGGAGGTTAAGCGGTGAAATTTGAACAGCGCAAAGATTTACTGGGGATCAGAGACATGAGCCGCGAAGAGCTGGAAATTATTATGGATACGGCTATACCTATGAAAGACATAATAAGAAGAGATGTAAAGAAGGTGCCCGCTTTACGGGGCAAGGCAATGGTTACGATATTTTATGAGAACAGCACCAGAACCCGGACCTCTTTTGAAATAGCCGGCAAGTATCTGAGCGCTGACACGGTCAACCTGGCAGTTGCCACTAGCAGTGTGCAAAAAGGCGAGAGCCTGCGCGATACAATCAAGACTATTGAGGTTATGGGCTTTGACCTTATGGTAATGCGCCACTCCATGACTGGTACCCCTCATTACGCAGCTCGCAATACGAACATGAGGGTGATCAATGCAGGCGATGGGACTAATGAGCATCCCACCCAGGCCTTGCTTGATATGTTCAGCATACGTGAGAAGAAAGGCACTTTGGAAGGTTTAAAAGTAGCTATCATCGGCGATATTTTGCACAGCCGGGTTGCTCGTTCCAATATCTTCGGCTTAAGCAAATTTGGCTGTGAGATCAGAGTGGCGGGGCCATCTACTTTAATTCCACCGGAAATTGAGAAATTGGGAGTGAGAAGTTATTATAGCCTGGACCAGGCTCTGGATGGGGTAGACGTTATCAATGTATTGCGGATACAAAAGGAACGCCAGCAAACTGGACTATTTCCTTCATTGGATGAATACTCCAACCTCTATATGTTAAGTCCGGACAGGCTCCGGCGAGCCAAAGAGGATGTCCTGGTCCTGCACCCGGGACCAATCAACCGGGGAGCGGAGATTTCTACCGAGGTAGCTGACGGCATAAAATCTGTTATTAATGAACAGGTTACCAATGGCGTGGCGGTTAGAATGGCACTGCTGTTTCTTATGATGGGAGGTTCGCGTGATGAGATTACTTATTAAAGGCGGAAGGGTTTTGGATCCAGCCAATGACATTGATGAAGTAATGGATATATTAATTGCCGATGGTAAGATAGCAGATCTTAACGAAAGCATAAATGGTGAAGAAGCCAAGGTGATTGACGCTGCAGGGAAGATAGTGTGTCCGGGGTTTATTGATATACATGCTCATTTGCGCGAACCAGGATTCGAGTACAAGGAAGATATTGCTTCCGGAACCAGAGCGGCAGCAGCAGGAGGCTTTACTACAGTATGCTGCATGCCTAATACTGAACCGGTCATAGATAATGCTGCTACCGCTAATTTTGTCAGAGAAAGGGCATTAAAAGCCGGGGTGGTAAATGTGCTGCCGATTGGCTGTATAACCAAAGGACAGGCTGGCAGTGAATTGAGCGAGATGGCAGAACTGATTGCGGCAGGATGTGTAGCGGTATCAGATGACGGCAAACCGGTTAAGAATGCTGGCATAATGCGTAATGCTCTGGATTATGCTCACATGTTTGATCTTCCGGTTTTATCACATTGTGAGGAACAAAGCCTAACCATGGATGGACAAATGCATGAAGGCTATTTCTCAACTCTGTATGGATTTAAGGGTATTCCGGCTGCAGCCGAAGAGCTGATGGTAAGCCGGGAAATAATACTGGCTGAACTAACCGGCGCCCATGTCCATATATGTCATGCATCAACCCGAGGCTCAATGGAGATGATACGCAGTGCTAAAGCCAGGGGTATTGATGTAACCTGCGAAGTAACTCCGCATCATTTGGCTCTAACCGATGAAATAGTGGGAGACTATGACACAGACACCAAGGTAAACCCTCCTCTGCGTGCCAGAGAACATGTGGAGGCGCTTCGCCAGGGTTTGCTGGATGGTACGGTGGACTGCATTGCCACTGATCATGCTCCCCACCACCTGGAAAGCAAAGACTGTGAGTATGATATGGCCACTTTCGGAATTTCAGGTCTGGAGACAGCCGTGGCAGTGGTTATGGATGGTCTGGTAAACCAAGGGCTGCTTTCCATAGAGCAGATGGTGGAGTTATTCACTATTGGTCCGGCTGAGGTCATGGGCATCGCGAAGGGAACCCTTGATATTGGCACTGATGCGGATATTACTATTCTTGATCCGGAAATAGTGAAAAAAGTCAACCCGGCCAATTTTTATTCCAAGGGCAAGAATACACCCTTTAAAGGTCATACCCTCAAGGGATGGCCGTGGCTGACTATTGTAAAGGGTACAATTATTGCCCGGGAAGGCAAGATCGTGGGGGAGTGATAGCTTTAATAGGCTGTCTGGTTAGAAAACCGGCAATAACCTTGTATCAGTATGTAACAGTCCGTTTAAATAATATATCCGGAGGAATGAAAGATGCCTTTACAAGAAAATGGATTGGTAATAAACCATCAACAGGTAGCCCAAGACATGTACATTATGGAATTTATGGCTCCGGCGGTTGCCAGAGAGTGCCAACCAGGACAGTTCCTGCATGTCAGGCCAGGTAATACCAATGACCCGTTGTTGCGGCGTCCCCTGAGCATCTATGACGCGGATCAGGAAAAGGGGAGCATCTCCTTACTGTATAGGGTTGTAGGTGCAGGAACAAGCCTTATGACCGGTATCAGAGAAAATGACTATATTGACATAGTAGGGCCCCTGGGGCGAGGTTTTACCCTGCCCGCACCGAGCAAAACTGCTTTGCTGGTTGGCGGAGGAGTGGGTATTGCTCCGCTGGTTTATTTGGGGAGGGCTTTGATACAACGCGGTTGTCAGGTTACAGCTATGATGGGAGCAGCAAATGAGAACCAACTGGTGGCAGGTGATAGACTGCTTGAAATAGGGGTTCCTTTCCTGCCGGTTACAATGGACGGAAGCAGAGGATATCCGGGAATGGTCACTGATCTGCTGGTGCCTCCGGTTTATCCGGAAGAAATAGTTATTTATACCTGCGGGCCAGAACCGATGATGGCTAAAGTAGCAGAATATGCCCAACGGTATGATATATGGGGAGAGGTTTCTTTGGAGGAACATATGGCCTGTGGCGTTGGAGCCTGTTTAGGCTGCGCCCGACGGCTTAAGGCAAATGATGAAGCATATGTGAAAGTATGTAAAGACGGTCCGGTTTTTAATATTATGGATGTTGAGTTTTAGTTACATAGCGGAGGTGTTGAATTGGAAAAGCAGGATATGGATCTGACGGTTAATCTAGGCGGAATCATAATGAAGAATCCGGTTGCGGTTGCATCGGGTACTTTTGGTTATGGAAGGGAGTATGAAGATTACCTTGATATTAATGGATTAGGAGCGGTAATTGTAAAGGGAACTACGCTTGAACCCCGTCATGGCAATCCTCCTGTGCGCATTTTCGAGACGGCTGCCGGCATGTTAAATGCGATTGGATTAGAGAACCCTGGGGTGGAGGTATTCTTAAACCAGCATCTTCCTTATCTTATTGATAAAGATGTGACTGTAATTGCCAATATAGCAGGCAATACCATTGAAGAATATGCTGCCTTGGCTGCCAGACTGGAGGGGTGTAAGGGTATTGCGGGCATTGAGCTTAATATCTCCTGTCCTAATGTGAAACAAGGCGGATTGCAATTTGGTACCGACCCGGTAATGGTAAGGGATGTGGTTAAGACTGTGAAGGCTAACACCTCTCTGCCGGTGATGCCTAAGCTTAGCCCCAATGTGACTAATATTGTTGAGATTGCCTTAGCTGCTCAAGAGGGAGGAGCGGATGCACTGTCAATGATCAATACTCTAATGGGAATGGCCATAAATGTACAAACCAGAAAGCCTGTTTTGGCCAACGTTTTTGGCGGGTTGTCCGGACCGGCTATCAAACCGGTGGCCCTGCGCATGATATATCAGGTACACCAGGAGGTTGACCTGCCTATATTGGGCGGGGGCGGTATCATGAATACCCTGGACGCTCTGGAGTTTATGATGGCAGGAGCTACCGGGATATCTATAGGCACTGGAAACTTTGTCAACCCCAGGCTAGCTTATGATATTATGGTAGGATTGCAGGAATATATGCAGGAAAATCAAATCAATAATCTGAACGAGATAGTGGGAATAGCAGTTCAGAAGTAGAGGAATGTATAAAACTATACGAGGAGGAAGGGAATATGCAAGCCAAGGATAGAATTATATTGGCGTTGGATGTTGACACAGCCCAGGAAGCTCTGGGATTAGTCAAACAGTTGACCGATTATGTAGGAGCTTTTAAGATCGGAATGCAGTTGTTCAACAGCGCCGGGCCGGATATTGTGCGTCAGGTTCATGAACTGGGAGGCAAGGTGTTTGTTGATCTAAAATTGCATGATATTCCGAATACGGTAGGTTCAGCCGGCAAGGTACTCACTCGTCTGAATAGCTTCATGTTTAATGTCCATGCAGCCGGGGGAAGAGAAATGATGCGCAAGGTTGCCCGGGATGCCAGTGAAGAAGCCATGAAATTAGGGATAGGCGCGCCGCTGATATTAGCCGTAACGGTTTTAACCAGCATATCTGCCCAGGAACTGGCTGAAGAAATGTATGTGACTGACATGAAGGTAGAAGAATTGGTGGTGAAATGGGCCTTAATGGCTCAAGAATCCGGATTGGGAGGGGTTGTATGCTCTCCTCGGGAAATAGTACCGATAAGGCAAGCCTGCGGATCTGATTTCAAGATTGTAACCCCGGGAATAAGGCCTCTTTGGTCAGCAGCCAATGATCAGAAGCGAATTACTACTCCCCGTCAGGCTCTTGAAATGGGCGCTGATTACATGGTTATCGGCAGACCAATTGTGCAGGCAGAAGATCCTCGAGAAGCTGCATTAAAGATCATAAATGAATTGGAGGCATAAACATGTTAAATAAAGAGGAAGCAACCCAGATCTTTTTGGATTCAGGGGCATTGATGGAAGGCCACTTTAAGCTCACCTCGGGAAGGCACAGCAACCGTTATATGCAATGTGCCCAGGTATTAAAGTATCCCCAGTTTACGGAGAAACTGGCGGCGCATATCGCTGAAAAATATGCTGGTGAAAAGATAGATTTCGTTATTGGTCCGGCTATGGGCGGCATCATTGTTTCTTATGAGGTAGCCAGACAGTTAAAAGTCCCCGGTATATTCTGCGAACGCCAGGATGGCCAAATGGTTCTCAGAAGAGGTTTTGAATTAAAGCCGGGCCACCGGGTTCTGGTAGTGGAAGATGTGGTGACCACAGGTGGATCAGTAGTTGAAGTTATAGATATCGTTCGCCAATCGGGAGCAGAGGTAGCCGGGGTAGCGGTTCTGGTTGATCGCAGCGGCGGTATGGTTGATTTTGGAGTAAGGAAAGAAGCGGTTTTAACTATGGATATAGAATCCTGGGAACAAGCTGATTGCCCGTTATGCAAAGCAGGCAATGGTGAGGCGGTTAAACCCGGCAGCCGCAACTAATAACGGAGGTTTGGCATGAAGGTATTTCTAAATGGGATAGAAATGCAATTCGCGGAGGGCGGGTATAAATATGTGTTTATGCAGCCTTACCGGCATTTCAAGGAAAATACAATTGATAAAGAAAATGGGGACAAGATGCATATAGAGCTTTATGATAATGGTGTACAGATAAGAACCCTTGTTACTAAAACAGAAGTGGCCACCATTATCAATAGGGATATAGCGATAGATAACCTGAATCATAAGATATATATATTGGAAGAAGGTAATGAGGTCAGAACAAACCCTGACGGCTCGATAGAGATAGTTAAATAATCTGCGTCCCGGCCAAATCTCCATCAGGCTTTACCACTATCGTCCAGTAATTATCATATATAACCATACCCGGCCTGGCCCCGCCGGGTTTTTTCACGTTAAAGCGGAATGTATAATCGACCTCCACCTTAGGAGAGCTGCTGGCTTTGCTGTAATAGGCGGCCAGGGCAGCAGCTTCTTCCAGGGTTTTATCAGGTACTTCGGCGATTGATTTTACAGCAGCGGGCAAGCTTACTATCACATGGGTACCAGGTATATTCTTGGTATGCAGCCATAGATCATTGCGTTTTGATTCTCGCAGGGTTAAACGATCGTTCTGCAGGTTGTTTCTGCCTACATATATCTCCAGCCCGTCTGAAGATAAATATTTACGCGGCAAACTACGTTCTGGCTTTATTTTGCCATGTACCGCGCGTTTTTTCCAATAACCTTCATTTTCAAGCTCCTGAATTATTTCTTCTATCTGATATGGGTTATCAGCCTGTTCTACGGCAACCAGGACCGATTCCAGATAGTCAATTGCATTTTGATTTTCCATAATCAGGCGCTGCAAGTATTTTTGGGCATTGCGGCTCTTGTTATAGGTCTTAAAATAACGCTGCGCATTTTGCATAGGCGTATACCGTTGGTCCAGCGCAATATTTACTTGTTCACCGGTATAGAAATCATTTAAAACGGCTTCGGTATCGCCTTTTTTATAGAGATGGGCATAGGAGGTTAATAGTTCACCCCAAATTCTGAATTTATCGCTTTGCTGAGCCTGGCTTAGATCTCCTTCTTGCAGAAATTTCTTTTTATAGGCCCGGTTTAAGTGTTCTTTAATATTTCGGGATACGTTGGTCTGCATTGTTTCCAGACGAATTTGGCTGAGCTTTTGTAAAAAATAAGTATCACAGGCTTCATTCATTGAAGCAAAACCCCGGCTGATTGTTGCAACTGAATGGGTCAGGGGTTGATAAGGGGCGAATTCAACGGGTATATTCTTGCGATACAGGACAGTTGGTTTTATCATTCCCTGGTCGATGGACTCTAGCATAGTGCGAGTCGTATTATACAGCTGGCTTAACTCATACTCTCCGCACTGTTCGACTGGCAGGTTACAGTCAAGAGTGGCATAGGCACAGATCTCACCGGCGCTATAGGGGCTGATACCAGTGTAAGAATTAAACAGGGCTGAAGCAATGTTAAGGTCCTCCGGCTGACTCCACATTGCTTTACAGAAAGCTCCGAAGCTATCGGCCAGAGGCTCCAGTTTATTCTGAGCAGGAGGCTTGACATATTCTTTGCCTGGAAAAACCTCCCGTACCTCACTGGCATACTTTTTATTGGCATCTAAGATCAGGCCATTTTCTGGATTGACCAGGATAATATTGGAATGACGTCCCATAAATTCGCAGATTAAGAGTTTATCCGTCCATTCCTTAAAGTCATTAAGGGCTTCTATCCGTATATGAATTATACGCTCCATACCGAGCTGCTTGATTTCTTTTATTTTTCCGCCCTCAAGGTATTTGCGCAGCAACATGCAGAAAGATGAAGGCTGGCTGGGGTTGGCCTTTTTCTCACTGCTGATATGAGTTCTGGCCCATCGGGAATTAGCTGATATAACTAGTCGCATTGTACCTGCTTTGGCCTGGCGTATGGATATGAAAAGCTCATCTCTCTCTGGCTGATAGATTTTATCAATGCGAGCATTGATTAATTCAGAATTCAATTCTCTGGTTAAGGCTCTGATGGTCATTCCGTCAAAAGGCATGAATAAACTCCTTCTTTTATTGCTCAACTTTACATTTGACCTATTACGCGCAGCAAAAAGGGTTTTGAGTGCAAACTGCTGTCTGGGTGACAAATTCAGATATTCTGCCGGCTCCAACCCAGCAGGTTCGAGTTGTCAGCTGCTTGCCAGACGAGTTCCAGGAGGGTACCCGGTCAACCGTCCATCCCTGGACGGTGACCGGCTCAGAACGTCCTGTTCCTCGCCCTCCTTTCACTCATCTCTCTTCACAGCACAGCTCGGCCTGCTGCGCAACGTCGCCGCCAAATTTCAGAATTTGTCCTTTGGACCCGGCTTATTTACCGTAACTGTTTTGTGGGACAAGGCACCTGTCCCCATGTCCCTGCTTTCAGGCAATATGGTTGCAGTACATGACGGGGTATATAAATGTAAGGAGCGACTTATGAGCATGGAAGCAACACCCGGTGAAAGTGCGGAATGGTAAGGGGACTAGTGACATGACGTCACTAGAGTGCAACGGAGTATGGACGCTCCGTTTGCGCGGTGACCCTGTACATTCCAAACTGAGCCGCTGATTGTTGCCCCATGCGCAATGTGGAGCGAGTGAATTTATACATCCCATCATTACCAGCAACATTAACAATCATTACTGCGCAGTATCATAAAATTCTTCATTAGTTATTATACCATTGAAGTTTCTAATTAAATACTTCATGAGGTTAGAAGTCATTTCTTGACTTAGATATCGAAATATATAAAAATGTGGGGAGAGAACTAAGGAGGAAGATTAATGACTGCAAAAATCAAGGTTATTATTTCAGGGGCATTTGGGAAAATGGGTATGGAAACAGCCAAGGCAGTTCAAAATGACGATGAATTGGAACTGGTTGGCTTAATGGATATTCGGGCCAGAGAAGAACAGGGAGTGAATTTACCCGGATTCATTTGCACCTCTGTGCAGACGGAAAATGATCTGGATAGCCTGATAAAAAAAGTCACTCCGAATGTAATGGTGGATTTTACAAATCCGCAGGCCGTGTATAATAATGTTAAAACAGCGCTTAAAGCTGGAGTTTGTTGTGTTGTGGGCACTACCGGCTTGAATGAGGTGGAGCTGAAACAAATCGAGAAACTGGCCATCGAAAACGGAGTGGGGGCAGCGATAATACCAAACTTTGCAATTGGTGCGGTTTTAATGATGAAACTGGCTCAGGAAGCAGCCAGGTATTTTCCTGATGTTGAAATTATTGAAATGCATCATGATCAAAAAATAGACTCTCCATCGGGAACGGCTATAAAAACAGCTGAAATGATTAATAGCCAGCGCGCTCCCAAACAGGCTCAAAATAGCCGAAATTTTGAAAGATTAACCGGCTCTCGGGGAGGAGAAATTGATGGAATTAGGATTCACAGTGTCAGACTGCCGGGCTTTGTAGCTCATCAGGAAGTAATATTCGGCGGGATTGGACAAACCTTGAGAATACGTCATGATTCTATTGAAAGAATTGGTTTTATGCCGGGGGTTCTATTGACCATAAAAAAGATGGTAGGTGTTAAAGGTCTGGTTTATGGCATGGATAACTTATTGTAAATAGGAAAAAAGCGGTTTATTCGAATTTAATAAGTTAATAAAGCAATTAGAAAACCTGCTGCTGAGGTGTATTAAAAAGACCCCAGCGGCAGGTTTTTTCTATTTAAATTATTGATTAAAGAGCCCCAACGCTCTTTTTTTATTTCTCCACAGTATTTTTCATAGTGCTTATAGGGACAGACACAGGTCTAAGCAAAGTACATATAATGCTATTAACTGTAGTTGCAAAGTAAACCCAGGGGAGGTCTAATGGTGAGCTCAGTTCTTTCAGGAATAAAAATTGCCGTTCTGGGGGGGGATGACCGGGAACTTATCTTGATATCCGAATTGGTAAAAAGAGGAGCTACGGTTGTAGC
>JAQVWS010000051.1 GCA_028709585.1 Syntrophomonas sp.
AGCTATTCACCAGACTTATATGATCGAAGCGGAAAATGATTTTTGGATGCATGTAGTGGTTTTCGATCGAGTCCTAACTGAATAAAGGAAATCAAGGGGACGGGGGTTGTGATTCATATAATTCTGATTGTATTATAGCTTATCCCTGTAATCATTAATCTATCTCTATCTTCATTATCTTCAAAAATGTCTTGACGGTTAATTCCTCTCACCATGATATGATAGATTCCTGTTTTACTCTTTTTCCTTGAAGTTCTTGGCATTTTTTCACCTCAACAAAAGTATATAACCGCATTTAATACAAATCAATACCCCCGTCCCCTTGATTCTTCGGCTAAAATAAATTAGAGTCAGATCATATGGATCTTTGTAATAAGTACTATGATAAATGGGGGAACTAGATTTGCGACAGAATCCTGGGCAGCTTATCGATCAAAAAGCTATACTATACTGGCGTTATTCCAATATCATTACTGCATTTTTCTGGTTATTAATTCCTACCGCCTGCTATTTTGCTGTGCGGCTCTGGCATTGGCCGGCCTGGATTACCATTGTTCTGCTGTTCCTGACCCTGGCACTTGCTATATTTGACGTCTTTTTTAAGCCTGAAATCATCTGGAAAACCTGGCGTTACGACGTATCAGAGCAGGAAATCGACCTCTTCCATGGAATATTTATTAAAACTCGAACCTTGATTCCCATGGTGCGGGTTCAACATGTGGATACTCAGCAAGGTCCGCTTTTACGTCATTTTGGGCTCTCTACCGTAACCATCTCCACAGCTGCCGGAACCCACCAAATACCTGCTCTGGCTGATGATGTTGCATCCTCGTTAAGAGATTCTATTTCAGAACTCGCCCGGGTGGTGGATGAAGATGTATGAACCCCAAAGACTTCATCCCCTAGCCATATTGGATTTTTTTATACACAAGATCTATACGCTGGTGCAGGCACTTCTCCCCCTGTTAGTGCTTGCTATCGCGGAGGCCGGAAGCCGCAAATGGCTGTTGCTGGCGATACCCTTCATACTGCTCCTCTTCATTGCCTATGGCATTCTTTACTGGCTTCGCTATGTGTTCTATATAAAAGGGCAGGAATTGCGAATGGAATCTGGGGTACTTATTAGAAAGAAAAGGTATATCCCTTTCGAACGGATTCAAACTATTCAGATTACTGCCGGAATCCTTCAGCGTCTGTTTGGTTTGGTGAAAATTCAGGTGGAAACTGCAGGCGGGGGGGCAAAAGCAGAATTTGTGCTGGCAGCGCTGTCTCGACAAAAGGCCGAAGAACTGAGCCGGATTATACAGGCAAATAAGAGAATTGCCCCAACTAACTGTGCGGAAACAACCCCCATTGAATATAGTTTATCTACCCGATCTCTGTTGTTATTAGCCAGCACATCGAATGGCATAGGGGTGGCACTCGCTGCCCTGCTGGCTGTTGTATCTCAGTTTGATGATGTTTTTTCCAATATGCACATATGGGTCAAACTTGGTACTTATGTGGAAAACATTGCTGCGGGAAAAGTAAGCCTGATCATTTTACTCATTTTCGTGCTGTTGTTTCTGGCCTGGCTCATGTCTCTGCTGGGTACAATCATTCGCTTTGCAGGCTTTCGTATGGTAAGGGACAATGATAATATCAAGATTAGCCGTGGATTATTGGAAAGACAACAGATAACCATTCCACTCCGAAGAATTCAGGCCATTAAGGTGATCGAGGGCATATTACGGCAACCTTTGGGCATGGTTAGCATACAGGTGGTAAGTGTCAGCAATATTGGCACCAAAGGCGAAGGTAACTTAATCGTCCCTTTGTTACCGAAAGCCCAGCTTATTAGTTTTTTGGAAGAAACCTTACCTGAATTCGCTATGTCTCTACAGGTGCAGGGATTACCCGACAGATCGAAAAAACGTTATTATTTAATAAACACCCTACCGGTTATAATTATTGCCATTATATCATCTATATTTATCCCTATGGGTTATCTGGCTTTTTCACTTCTTCCTCTGGCTGCCTGGTTGGGAAAACAGCAGTACCAGGATGCCGGCTGGCAGGTAGATAATGACAAGCTTCTAATGAGATCGCGAAGGCTGGGCAGAATTACAACCATTATTCACCGGAGAAGAATTCAATCCCTCTGTATATCCAGGAACTTTTTCCAGGAGCGCCAAAGACTTAATTCTCTGGCTATTGCATTCGCCTCAGGAATTGCTGGTGCTCGTGCAAAGATCCGAGGCATGGATAGTGAGAAGAGCAACACCATTGTTAGCTGGTTTATACAGGAATAACTAATTCAAAGGTGTCAAAGAGAAAGGAGCCCGCTATGATATTTAAGGCACGCAGTAGAAGCAATCGGTTTGACTGGATTTTACTGGGGTTTATTACTATTGTGACCGGGGGAACAGGTTTGCTCCTTTATAGGGTTCCTGATCGTTTTATATTCTTCATTTCAAGTTTTTTCTTACTTAGTGGGTTTGCTTTTATTTATTACTCCGTCCGAGCCATTCAAAAACTGAATTATGTCCTGGATGACGAAGGATTGATAATCAGGTATGGCCTAAGACCTAAAAAGATCAAATATGCGGAAATCAAGAGTGTAGAAAATAGAACCCGAATGAACTGGAGCAGAGTGGCAGGCAATGAGTGGCCAGGTACCTATATAGGCTATTTCGAGGAACATAAAAAGGGGCTGGTTTCAGCTTATGCAACCAGTCGTGAGCAGGTACTCATTATAAGCTCAACGCAGGGGCGTTTTGCCATTACTCCCGAAGACAGCACTGCTTTTTTAGCTGTTCTGACACCACGATTAACTATGGATAATTCGGAATCAGAAGTACTGCTCGAGTCTCGAAGGCTCTGGCAATCAAGCAGAGGGAAAATACTGCTCTTTCTAAATGGGTTATTATTCGCAGCTGTTGCTGCCTTCATTCAGTACAATGTTATGCTCGGTAAAACACATATCCCCATGCACTATAATCTAGCCGGGCAGGTGGATCGCTATGGATCTGCAGGAGAAGCGTATTTTATGCTTCTGGGAACGGTAATAGTACTGCCTATAATCTTACTGGTAGGGGATAGTATGACCCGCAAGGGAGTAAAAGACGGCGATAATTTATTGCTGATTCCCCTGTTTTTAACGTTATTCATGGGTGCCATAGCTGTTAATATGCTGCTTTAACCCATTTTATAGATTCAAATCTAAACGCTTCTATCTGGTATTACTCATCTCATGATAAATTTCCTGAATGTTTAAATCTCCCCGTATTCGCACATAAATAATAAGAACGGGGGTGATTGAATTTGCAGAAACGGATAAGATGGCTGACGGCTTTTTTATTCGTTATATATCTTTCTGTTCCAGGGCTTTGTCTGCAGAAGGCGCTGGCAGCTGCACAGCCTCTAATTTACAACATTCAGGTGGATAGTACGGTGACGGCTGGGACGGCTTCGCATATCAAAAAGCAGGACTTATTTTGGTGGTGGAACCTGTTGCTGATTCTTTAGATTGATAAAAAGATGGGAGGAAATATCATGTCAATGCTGGCCCCATTATTAAACGTAGTGGTGATCATTGTCGTTTTGGTTATTTTATTGAGTATGGCAGTAAAAATTATACCGGAATACGAACGAGCAGTGCTCTTTCGCCTGGGCAGGCTGGTCGGGGTGCGCGGCCCTGGCCTAATTCTGATTATCCCATTTATTGACCAGATTATCCGGATGTCCTTGCGGACTATCGTATTCGACGTACCGCCCCAGGAGGTCATCACCCGTGATAATGTCACCTGTAAGGTAAACGCAGTGCTCTATTACCGGGTAGTTGAACCGGACAAAGCGGTTGTGAATGTGGAGCGCTTTCACGAAGCCACCAACCAGTTGGCCCAGACTACCCTACGCAGTGTCACGGGTACCGCCGATCTCGATACCATCCTATCGCAGAGGGAAAAGCTGAATGAGACCATTCAACATATTGTAGATGAATCTACCGACCCCTGGGGTATCAAGGTAACAGCGGTGGAGATAAAGGATGTGACCCTGCCCCAGGAAATGCACCGGGCTATCGCCCGCCAGGCCGAAGCGGAGCGCAATCGCCGCGCAGCTGTCATTCAGGCTCAAGGTGAACGTCAGGCTGCCGAGGAGTTGGCCAACGCGGCAGATATTCTAGTCAAGAGCCCCGGAGCGCTGACAGTCCGGATGCTGCGCTCCCTCTCCGAGCTATCCAATACCCAAAATACCACGATTCTCTTCCCCCTACCTATGGAGCTTCGCCAGCTCCTACCCAAATAACTTGGAGTCAGACACTCAGGTTCTGACTATAAAGCAATCACTTTTGATGCTTAATACGGGCCAAAATCAAAACTATATTTGATTCCAGCCCGTTCATTTTTCCTTTGTAAATCCTAGAAACCCGCCATCCAGGCAGCTTACCGGGATTATTATATGAATTAGCCATTCGTTATTCGCTGTACAAAAGCTGCAACTCTGAACTTAAAACAATATTACCAATTAGATTCATTCCAGCGTCATCCTGACCTCCTACCCAGCTACGAACCCTTTTACTGTTCGTTATTAGCTGTACTTCCCAAATAGTTGATTCGGACGCTGATACCTCTTCGCTAACACTGGAAAACGCCTTTATCGTTACTTTTTTAGTAAACATAAGAATGGGCGCTTCGACAGACAGGTCATAAACATTAATTCTGACAGAACGAGTAGAAGAAGTATTGTTTAGAACATCCACCGTGATATGATCCAGGCCCAGGCTGCTACTGATAGGACCAGTGGTCCAATGATATTTTGTTGCCACTTCACACCATCCTTTCCGGTTAAAATTTGGTCTAAATTCCAATTAATACCTCTGTAATTCCGGCTGTAAAATAATATTGCCCGGAAGGTTGGAATTGAGCCTTCTACCTCCAATCCAGGCGCGCACATTTTTGCTGTCCGTGCTTATTTGCACTTCCCAGCTTGCAACTTCTGGCCTCTGAGTATCTACACTTTTGGTCAATTCAGACTCCAGAGTTATAATTCTGCTAAATACATTCTTCTTTGGCGTATAACCAAGATCAAAGAACCTTACCTCAACTTTCTGGGTCTTGGAAGAATCGTTGGAAAGTACAATCAATGTGCTGTCATAACCCAAACTGCTGCGCACAGGACCAGTAGTCCAATTATATTTTTTGGACATATTTAACCTCCTCTCATCGGAATCAATGGATTTTCTCCTACTATATGGTATGCCAGTTAGTGACTATCTGTTATCGAACTGAAGATGTTTTCATAATGCCCTCATAGCACTCGTTCTCCAGTACCTTCATGGTAGATTTAGATGGGCTATTATTCGCATTGGATGGCCAATAAATATCCTGATTGGTTGTTGTCGGGACGTATTGTTGCGGAATATAATGAAATTGGATTAATCCAATGAGGTGAATTGGTATGAAGGTAATCATTAATAGAGAGACTAATACACCTGTTTATATGCAGATTTTTGAGCAGGTACGTCGACAAATTATATCCGGTGAAATAATGCCGGGTTTTAGGCTTCCACCGGAAAGAAAACTGGCTGAGAGCCTGGGGGTTAATCGAACTACAGTTTTAAATGCTTACCGGGAGTTAAAAGCTGAGGGTTTGGTTGGCTCACGCGTGGGACAGGGAACTATTGTGCTTTCATATCTTCAGGATGAATTGACATCAGTTGGAGACATACTGCCAGAGCCTTCTTGGAATCAGATCTTCAGCACTTATTCAAATGGAATCGATTCGCATATCGTTAAAGACTTGCTTACTTTAGCCAGCAGAAAAGATGTGATTTCTTTTGCTACCGGAATGGCTTCTCCTGAAACCGGTCCTATAGAAGCCCTGGAGGGACTTGAACATGAATTAATCGGCCAAAAGAATTACAAGGCATTGCTGCATTCACCTACCGAAGGCTTTACTTCACTTCGCGAATCTATATGCGGTTTAATGCAGAAAAGAGGCGTGTATTGCCAATTTGATGAGGTCATGCTGCTTGCAGGTTCACAGCAAGGAATAGATTTGGCAGCTAGAATAATGCTTGATCCGGGCGATATAGTCGTTGTGGAGGAGCCCTCGTTTTTTCCGGCGATGCAAGCGTTTAAAGCAATTGGAGCCAGATTAGTGGGAATTCCTATTGATGACAAGGGCATGAGGGTTGATTTACTTGAACAGTTATTGCAGAGATACCGGCCCAAGTTGATATATACCATACCCAATTTCCATAATCCTTCTGGTACCGAAATGGCGCTGGAGAGAAGAAGGCGGTTAGTGGAACTGGCCTATAAATACCGAGTTCTTATCCTGGAGGATGATGCTTATGCAGATCTTTGTTATGAAGGCCATCCGCTTCCTACCTTGAAGTCAATGGATAGTCAAGGTTATGTTATTTATTTGAGTACCTTTTCAAAAAATATATATTCCGGTTTGAGGCTGGGGTGGATGGTAGCGCATAAGAAGGCTGTTAAAAAATTTGCAGCCGCCAAGCAGATAATGGATTTGCATTCCAGCAGCCTATCTCAATGGGTAGTTGAAAGGTTTATCGTAAATGGAGGTCTTGCCAGTCACATACCTGAGATTTGCAGAGAATATCGGGTGAAAAGGGATGCCATGTACGATGCACTGGTAAAATATGCTCCCGTTGATTTGATATGGAACAGACCCAGGGGGGGTTATTACATATGGTGTAAGCTGCCCAAGGAAGTTTCAGCATCAAAGCTGGTTGCCAAAGCCGCAGAGCGCAAGGTGGTTTTCGTTCCAGGGACTGCTTTTTTCACAACTGATCAAGGCGACAACTTTATACGCTTAAACTTTACCTTTGTTGCCCTAAAGGAAATATCCGAAGGTATACAGAGATTATGCGAGGCCATGCAAGAGCTGATTGACAATTATGATGAATTTGATGGTAATACCACTATGGAAATCAATCCTATTGTTTAAATATATTTTCGCAATAAATAAACAGCGCTTATGCGTTTAATATGAAGGAGGTTATTGATATGGATTTTAAGTATGCCAGGAGAATGGGGCATTTGCAGGCTTCGGAGATTAGGGAAATTCTAAAAGTAACGGAGAGACCTGAAATTATTTCGTTTGCCGGTGGTCTGCCTGCTCCGGAGCTTTTTCCGATTGAGGAGATAATAAGAGTCAATAGAATTGTACTCGAGGAGGAAGGTGCTAAGGCTCTGCAGTACACTACCACCGAGGGTTATACCCCTTTACGGGAATGGATTGCCAGTCGAATGAATTCCAAGCTTGGAACCTCCTTTGATTTTGAAAACATACTTATAACCCATGGTTCGCAGCAGGCCTTAGACCTGTCGGGAAAGGTGTTTCTAGATGAGGGGGATGTCGTCTTGTGTGAAAGCCCTACCTATCTAGCTGCGATAAGTGCGCTTAGGGCTTATGGCTGCGATTTTGTAGAGGTGCCAACCGATAATGACGGAATGATCCCGGATGAACTAGAAAGGATTCTTGAGAGTACCGAAAGAGTGAAGCTCATTTACGTAATTTCTGATTTCCAGAATCCAACCGGAAGAACCTGGAGTCTGGAGAGAAGAGAACGCCTGGTGAAAGCAGCCATTAAACACCAGGTAGTAATCATTGAGGATAACCCCTATTGTGAACTTAGGTTTGAGGGCGAATTTCTGCCGTCGGTAAAGTCGTTTGATCATATGGGTTGTGTACTCTGTTTGGGAACCTTCTCAAAAACATTTTGTCCCGGCTACAGGATTGGATGGGTTGCCGGGGATAAAAGGGCAATTGAAAAATATGTGCTGGTAAAACAGGGGGCAGATTTGCAGTGCAATACCATTGCCCAGATGGAGATAGCCAAGTACCTGGAATTATATGATATAGATGAACATATTGCCAAGATACGCGAGGTATACAGGCGACGCCGGGATCTAACGGTTAAAACCATGGAGGAGGAATTCCCGCCCGGAGTAACGTTTACTAGGCCTCAGGGTGGATTGTTCGCCTGGGTTGAGCTGCCGACGAATGTTAATGCCCGGGATGTTTTGATAAAAAGCCTGGAAAAAAATGTGGCCTTTGTTCCGGGTGGTTCATTCTTCCCCAATGGCGGCAAGGAAAACACTTTCAGAATCAACTTCTCCAACATGCCGGAGGATCGGATCGTAGAAGGACTTAAATCCTTGGCTGAAGTTCTGCGCGAGTTCGTATAAAAGCCCCACATGTGTACTAATGCAAACACTGTAATTAGCAATGAAACTCGCCCGGCTTCTTCATGTACGCGTATAAGAGTTAATTAAACCGTGCAGGGCAACATGACAATGTTGCCCTGCAGTGTGTTTAACTATCCCAGCTATAGGTATACGAACGACCATCATATTTTACATAATAACTTGAAGTATAACTATCAAATAATTTTCCGGTAATACCCGCATCTTCATAATTTGTGCCATTAATTTTAGAGTCGATTTTCGATTTTACGGCATTCAAGAAAGATTTTAATTTGCTTTGGCTGACATCAGTTAAATTATCATAATCATCTGCATCATCAAAGTTAATATAAATTTTATAGGCCAAATCATCCTCGTCGCCACTTAGGCTTAGTGTTACATCGATGCTGTCATCATCGAAATACTTAGCTCCAGCGTCTTCAAAATAATCACTGAGAGCATCTTCGATATCGCTAAGGCTGGTATCATCATCTTCATCATCTTCATCCCAACTATAAGTATATGAACTACCATTATATTTAACGTAATAACTAGAATGGTCAGAATCATACAACTTTCCGGTGAGACCAGCGTCGTCAAAATCAGTACCATCTTTTTCAGAGTTAATTTTCGATTTTACTGCGTTTAAGAAATATTTCAAGTCGCTTTGGCTGACTTCAGTCAAATCGTCATAATCATCTGCACTGCTAAAGTCAAGTTTAATGGTGTAGGCCAGATCATCCTCGTCGCCACTTAGACTAAGTGTCACATCTATACCACCATCATCGAAATAATCAGTTCCAGCGTCTTCAAAATAATTATCCAGAGTATCCTCGATATCGCTCAAATCATCATCACTTGTATTTTCGTTCAAGGTATTAATTCTACTTTGTAAGTCAGCAATTTTATCTTGCAGGGTGGCTATTTGAGCATCCTTTTCTTTAATACTTGCTTCAGTTGCAGTTGTACTATCTACAATTAAAACTCTGGAGTTAACTGAATCCCAAACGACGGTTTTGCCAAAGTTATTCATTAACATGCGCAAAGGTACAAAGGTAGTGTTGTTTATACTGTAAGGTTGAGTTGTATCAGTCAATTCTTTCCCATTATAAACGATTTTAATACCTTGATATGCTTGTACCGTCTGGGAAGTTAACACAGCATGAGCATCGGTTGCTAAGCCCATAATAGTTATTATCATAACCCCCAACCCCAGTAATACTTTCTTGTTGAAACTAGCCATTAATATAAACCTCCTTATTTAGTAAAATAAAATACGTCCTATTGCCCCGACCGATGGTTGCTTAATCTCTTTCCAGCTTAATTAAATATTAGCTGCTTTGTGATACTTATCATTGATTATAACATTTACTTGAGCCGCATGTTATATTTATCCAATATTAAAGGTTGTTACTTAAAACAAGCTGAATTAAAGCTGAAAATTTGCAAAGGTTATCAAGTAAACGAACTATAATTTTTAAAACCCGGTAGTATGATTTATCTCTCCTACTCTTGACAATAAGAACCTTTCTTTCGCACAGGTACTTACCTGCTTACTGTTAAAAATTATAAGGTTTTTTGAAAATAACTAGAAAGATACAGATTTTGAAAGGAGGAAATGTTATCATTATATTAGAGCCCTAATATTACCTTAATTAGTACTATACGTAAGAAAGGAGTTCCAAACATGAATCGAAAATTCACCCTGCCCCTAGCGCTCCTGTTTATTCTGGTAATGGCTGCTCCAGTTTATGCTGATGTTCAACTGGATGTAAATGGGAGAACCTATGATTCCGCCAGCAAGCTCAATATACAAGATGGTATTACTAGTGCCCCAGTTGATGTGTTGGCTCATACCCTGGGCTGCACGGTTACTTTAGAGGGTGATACAATCACCATGCAGGAAAATCAGAACACTTTAAAGATGACCTTGGGCAGCAATACTGCTTTATTCAATGGGCAAGAGAAGCAAATGTTGCGGCCGCCCCAAAGTATTGAGGGGCAGGTATATGTCCCCGCCCGCTTCGTTTATGAGTGTTTCGGAGCCTCCGTGGCCTGGCAAGACGTGCAGAAATTAATTTCAGTCGCTTATGCCGAAACCCGTGATGGGATGACTGCTGAAGAGCTACTGACCCAGGCATCTCAGAAGATGGTAGAAGTCAACCGCTATAAAATGTCGGCTGATTCAAGCACGGACATGGATATGACCACCCAGGAAAATGGCAAGAACCCTGAAAATATGAAGATGCAAACAGATAGTCTTAGTGATTGTTGGATACAGTCTAACCCCGTTCTTATGTACATGAAGCAAAACACTACGATAAAAGCAATAACTCCGGAGAGTACAGAAGCTCAAGAAAATCCAAAGGACATTTTAATGGAAATGGTTTTCAATGATAGTGGAATGTATATGACCATGCCTGAATTCGGCTGGGTTAAAATGGACCTGCCGGGAATGAATATACAAGAATTGATGAAACAATCTATGTCCCAGGATGCAGCCGCAACTATGAAGCAGATGAAAGATCTGGGCATGTCCATCTCCTTTGCCAACGATCGTGAGAAAAATGGTCAGAAATACTGGGTTATTGATACAGTTATGGGGGGCGACATTTTTAAGAGCGACTATATCAAACAGTTTACCAAAACAATAACAATTCCAGAGGCCGCTGACCTGCAAAAAATATTTGCAGGTATGGATGCTGACATTAGTTATTCCACCTGGATTAATCAGAAAACGTTATGTACCGATTTTATGGAGATTCAAGAGAAGATTAAAATGGATATGGATAATCCTGATGCAGAGGAACCTGGTAACATTAAAATGGAAATGAATATGAAAGGCACCTACACCATGTCCGATTATGGTCTTACCTTCCAGGTTCCAGATGTAAGTAAGGCAGTGGATTATGAAAAATTCATAGATCAGCAAAAATAGTCAACCAGATATGGAGTTAATCTAGAATTCAGTTATCTTTGATTCTGTCTTCTTGCAGCGTTATTCATGGATACCATGGCGATAAGATTCAACTGTCTCCGTTAATAACTAAATGACCTAAATGAAGAACTTTTCTCTACGAACAAGAGGAAAGTTCTTCATTACTATGTTAGAGGTAAAGTGCTACTAAGTCATATGCTGCGAAAAGAGTACGAGTTGGAAAACGTATCGATAGGATCGACTCTCACCCCCTTAGCTGATTGACTGTTTCAAGGAACTCCTTTTCCAGTCGGAGATACTCGGCTTCATTCCTGGTACGGTCAATTACTGATAACTCGCTGATTAAACGTGCTTTTTTGATTTCTAGTTCAAGCCGGTCTGCCTGAGGCCATTTTTGCTTTGGTTCATCGTAAAGACGGCTTTTAGTATAATCAGAATAACGTTCCGGATAAACCCGGACCTGGCAATTTTCAATGGCCCAAACAGTATCGACCACCCGCTCCATCAAGTAACGATCATGGGACACCATGATTAACGACCCGCCGAAAGCTTCCATTGCCTCCTCTAGTTTCTCCCGACTTTCCAGATCGAGATAATTGGTAGGTTCATCCAGCAGCAAAAGGTCATAGGTTCCCAGTAACAATTTGGCCAGGGCTACCCGCACCCGTTCGCCCATACTTAGGACAGCACAGGGCTTGAAGACCGCCTCTCCGGTGAGCAGCAAATCGGCCAGGAGGTTCCGGACCCGCCCCCGATCAGGACAGGCCGTGGCCACCTCTTCCAGAATTGTTCGGCTCTTATCCAACGACTGCATTTCTTGATCAAGGTATCCCATGCGAAGTGAGGGGGAACGCCAAAGTTCCCCAGTATCCATTAATTCCAACCCGGCAATGATACGTAAGAGGGTTGTCTTGCCTGATCCGTTTAAGCCTACCAGCCCTACCTTTTCGCCATATCTCAAACTAAATTTGCTGTCGGCAAACAAATGCCGCTTATTAAAGGTTTTGGCAATGCCCTCGGCAAGTATAATTCCGTTCCTGGCTCGTAACCCGGTAGTAAAGGTCAGATCAATGGCACGAGACGTTTTAGGTCGCATGATCCGCTCTTTCTCCAGGCGTTCCAACCGCTTGATATTGTTTTGGACACGACTATCCAATTTTTTTGCCTTGGCTCGATAGTATACCTTACCACCTTTCTTCAAGCCTTGTTCTATCGCTTTCCTGGCCGCTCGGTCATGCGATTTATTAGCCCAGGTTGTTTGTTCCTGAATCGCTTGATCAAGTTTTCGGGCTTGTTTTTCCTGTTCAAGAAAGGTTTTTTCATCTCGTGCCAATTTTTCCAACTTGGCTTGATGATATACTGAATAATTGCCCATATAGGAGACAACACCATCTGCCCGAAGCTCAAGCACCCGGCTGACGGTGCGATCAAGGAAATAGCGGTCATGCGATACGAGCATAATGGTTCCCGGGTATTCACGAACGAAGCGTTCTAACCATTTGAGGTTTTCTGTATCTAAATGATTGGTTGGCTCATCGAGCAGCAGCAACTCTGCTCCGGAAAGCCATATTCGGGCCAGTTGCAGTCGGGTTTTTTCTCCACCGCTTAATTTTTGGATCAATTGATCTTCTCGACCGGAAAAATCGAATTTCTTCACGGCTTCACCAATAGATCGCTGGAAAACGGTGGTAGGTAAAATCTGTTCCAATCCTTCACGAACAGTCGCGAATGTCGTATCGTCAAAGGACTGGGTCAACAGGCCGCAGCTTGCGGAAGCATAGTACTTGAGCCTGCCTCCGGCTGGTTGGTCAATACCAGCGATAATCCTCAGCAAAGAAGATTTGCCTACACCGTTTGGTCCTACAATAGCTAGTTTTTCGCCAGCTTCAACTTCGAAATTTATTTTAGAAAAAATATCTCTTTCACCATAACACTGGGCGATATTATCTGCAGAAAATAAAAGCATCCAAACCACTCCTTCAGGTCTGGATGCTACTTCCGAATCAATACAGAAAACACTATCCTTAGTAATAAGCTTCTTTCTAAAGTCAAATTAGTCCAAACAACTCAAAATCGCCAAGAAAATTCAGCCGTGCTTCCTGCAAGGCTCGACAGCAACATCCATCATTAATATTAGATTTGATGTTACTTACTTCCTCAACGGCGTCTCCTTTCTGTTCAGACCTGATATCTCTTTTAATATATTACGCAGTTTCCAAGAAGTCAATCCGCTTTATCATTGATCATATTCTGCTTATATTGTGCTTAGGTGCAGAATTGATGGCACTACATAAAAATACTGTTTGCATACCATCGCAAAGATTATCGGCAGTATTTGGAGCCCGTTCTATAAATTGAGAGTTCACGGATTACATTAGAGCGTCATTACTAGCGCTTAATCGATGCAATATCTTCATAAAAATTAAGCTGCGGGTTTCCGACTATAAGCTCGCCCACCGTATTGATAAAATCTTGGAAATAAGGGGTTGAACCATGGAAATCCAGTGATGCTTTATCTTTATACATTTCATAGTAAACAAACTCACCTGAGTTACTTGCTGATCGGTTAAGAATATACATTAATGTACCATCTTCACCCTGAACATTGGGGATCAAACCCTTTAGTTTCTCCTCGAGTACGTTTTCTTTCCCGGGTTTCGCTTGAAATGTGGCAATAAGAACTATCATTTCCATTCCTCCAATATAATTTAATTAAAAAAACCAATATCTTCATGAAGTTCACCCATAACTGGCAAGTTCACAAAGATACTGGTTCTTAGGAGCTACTTCAATGAAGTCCCTCACAATATCCACCAGACTATTCATTTTTAATTTCAGGTACTTGAACATTATTATATATATCTGATCACTTCATTGTCAATAATCGTATTTTTTGAGATTTCTTTTCATGATTAATACAGTGCTGCACGAAATGCAGCATCACCTTGAAGCTCAAGCAGGAAGAGACGATTTAGCCCGTAAGGAAATAGAGGAATTGGCAAAATCCCTGCGCGAAGAGTAATGCTGGGATTATGGGACAGTAAATTTTATGATAGTATTGAGATTGGATTATTAGCGCACGATATCTATGATATGATTCTTAATGAGTATGTTAAATGATTTGTTTTTTATGGAGGGAGTTTAAAGAATGATAAGTGTTACTAAGCTTTTATTTTCTACTGAGTACTTCGGGGATTCTTTGCGTTACAATCAGGATTCCAGGGAAGCGATTCATGGCGTCACAAGCAGTGCCGGACCGGTTGTGGTATGGAATTCCACCCGGACATGTAATCTAAGGTGCCGTCACTGCTATATGGATTCGGACTCGAAGAAATACAAGGGCGAATTGACTACGGATGAGGCTAAAAAGTTTATTGACGATCTGGCAGAATTCCGAGTTCCCGTACTGTTGTTCTCTGGTGGGGAGCCGCTTATGCGTCCTGACTTCTTTGAATTGGCCGCTTATGCAGCCGCCCAGGGTATTCGTCCGACACTATCTACGAACGGTACCCTAATTACACCCGTAGTTGCTCAGCGGATCAAGGAGATAGGGGTAGGTTATGTCGGCATCTCCTTGGATGGCTTGCGGGACATAAATGATAAATTCCGGGGCAAAGAAGGCGCTTTCCAAGCGGCTAAAAGGCTCCGGTGCCTGACACCAACTTATCCCAACTTATCAACTTATTTAATATTCTGACAATTAAGGGCCGTGACATTGAAGGCATTTGTTTTTTGTTGTTCAATTCTCAAGGATGCAATTCACG
>JAQVWS010000176.1 GCA_028709585.1 Syntrophomonas sp.
AATATGGAGCAGGACAAGCTAATCAGGTTTTACAAAGAAAACTATGTGCCAGCCAATATGATTATATCTGTAGCTGGTCATGTAGATAACCAAAGAATAAGAGATTTTATTGAACAAAACCTGGAGCCGCACAAAGGGGAACTAAAATACACCGAACAATTAAAACCGTCCCGGAGTCCTGCCTTTATTAACCTGGTATCCA
The DNA here is from genome assembly GCA_028709585.1 of Syntrophomonas sp. GTDB lineage: Bacteria > Bacillota > Syntrophomonadia > Syntrophomonadales > Syntrophomonadaceae > PHAA01. Next base: position 203 of record JAQVWS010000176.1, read on the forward strand.
AAGAAGTGGAGCAAATTCAGATATGCCTTGGGGTTCCCGGTATCTCTTATCACGACCAAGACAGATACACCCAGAATGTTATGAATAGTATCCTGGGAGGAGGCATGAGTTCACGGCTTTTCCAGAAACTCAGAGAAGAATTGGGATTGGCTTATTCGGTCTATTCCTACCCATCCAACTATTCTGATACCGGATTATATAGCATCTATATTGGTACTGGACCTGGGAAGGTAGGGCAATTCTGCGCTGCCTTTAATGAGCAGATTAACGATTTCTTAGCTAACGGAGTTAGCGCCGAAGAGATCAGCCGTACCCAAAAGCTTATGAAATCCTCTATTTCACTGGGCTTGGAGAGTGTTATGAATCGGATGACCAGGATAGCAAAATCAATGCTGATGTATGGTGAGATAATTAGTCCGGAGGAAATTATAGAACGGGTATATGCGGTTAACCAAGATATGATCAAAGAAGTGTCTAATCGTATTTTAAAACCAGAGATGTTCTCCATAGCCGCCATTGGTGATAAAGAAGTCCTGCCGGTGGTAGAACAAGAATTTCAGAAATGGTGGGGGAATAGATAAATGAAGGTAATGGTTAAACGGGTTCATTCTTTTGATTTGCCTCTGCCCCGTTATATGACTGGCGGTTCAGCAGGTGTGGATATTTATGCAGCCAATGAAAATGATATAAAAATCGGCAGAGGAGAAAGAGTGCTGGTACCTACAGGGATAGCTATTGCCTTACCGGATGACTGTGAGGCTCAGATTCGCCCTCGCAGCGGACTGGCTTTAAAGCATGGCCTGACCTTGCTCAATACGCCGGGCACCATTGATTCAGACTATCGGGGAGAAATCAAGTTAATTGTTATAAATCTAGGGGACAAAGAGTATACATTAACAAGAGGTGAAAGGATTGCCCAGATGGTTTTTGCCCGGGTGATAAAACCTGAGATCATGGAAGTCGAGATCTTGGATGATACCGAGCGGGGACGGGGAGGCTTTGGGCATACCGGAATTTAAGGGGGCTGGGCAGGTGCGTCTCAATGAATTGGTGGGCAAGGAAATGGTAAATATCTATGATGGTATGCGAATGGGAACCGTGGGAGAATCGGATATGATGGTAGAACAGGAAACCGGTAAAATAGTATCCATAATACTGCCCAACAAGGGAAATATGCTAAATTTTTGGACAGACAGACAGAAACTGGTTATACCCTGGGAGGCAGTAAAGAAGATCGGCCGCGAAGTTATCGTGGTTGACCTGGATCACACTCATATGAGGCTTAAAAATAACTCGATATGAATCTTCTGGCGGTTTAGTTCATCACCCAGGCAACAACTGCATATCAAGAAATTTTGCGGCGGATAACCTTTTGGTTATCCGCCCTTAACATTTGTCAGCCAGGATTGGTATGGATTGGCTCCACTTCTGCAACTCTGTAAATCTTATTACAGCATAATTTATTAATTAGAAATATGACATAATAATAATAATAACGTAAACAAACCCAAAATATTTACATTACGTTATTATTGATAATTAGTATACAATAGTATATTATAGTTTAAATTTCACAAGGAGGTATAGAAATGACAGACAGATTCAGCAAAGAGGGTCTTACCTTCGATGATGTTCTTCTTATACCCGGTTACTCCAAGGTTATGCCTCATAATGTTGATGTTACAACTCGCTTGACCCGGAATATAAGGTTAGAGACTCCGATCATGAGCGCGGGGATGGATACAGTTACCGAGACCAGAATGGCGATAGCAATGGCCAGGGAAGGCGGTATTGGTATTATTCATAAAAATATGAGTATCGACGAACAGGCCAAAATGATAGACCGGGTTAAACGTTCCGAGCATGGAATAATCACAGATCCTTTCTTTTTATCTCCTGATCATAAAATTGCTGATGCGTTAAGGATTATGGAGCACTATCATATTTCAGGGGTGCCGATAACTCAAGGCAGGAAACTGGTAGGTATATTAACCAACCGGGATCTGCGTTTTGAAACTGATTTCGACCAGCCTATTCACAATATTATGACCTCTGAAAAGCTGGTTACTGCTCCGGTAGGGACTACTATGGAACAGGCCATGCAATTGCTGCGCAAGTACAAGATTGAGAAATTGCCGCTGGTAGATGACGAATATAATCTAATGGGTCTTATTACCATTAAGGATATTGAAAAGACTCAAAAATATCCCCATGCCGCCAAAGACAAGGGAGGCCGTTTAATAGTTGGCGCGGCAGTTGGCACAGCCCGGAATACTATGGAAAGAGTTCAGGTTTTAGCAGAAGCCGGAGTTGATGTGCTGGTGGTGGACACTGCCCACGGGCACTCCGAGGGCGTTATCGAGATAGTAAAGCAGATAAAGATAAAATACCCCGAGCTGGAAATGATTGCCGGCAATGTAGCAACCGGAGAGGCCACCGAAGCTCTTATCAAAGCGGGAGCTGATGCCGTGAAAATAGGAATTGGCCCGGGATCTATATGTACTACCAGAGTAGTAGCGGGCATTGGGGTTCCGCAGATTACCGCAATAATTGATTGTGCAAAGGTGGCCCAAAAATATAATGTCCCGATCATTGCTGATGGCGGCATAAAATATTCCGGCGACATAACCAAGGCTATTGCGGCTGGAGCTGATGTAGTAATGCTGGGCAATCTCCTGGCTGGCACTGACGAGAGTCCGGGGGAAGAAGTTATGTTGCAGGGCCGGCGTTACAAAGTGTATAGAGGAATGGGATCAATGGGTGCTATGATTGAAGGCAGCAGTGACCGTTATTTCCAGGAGGGTGCGCAGAAGTTGGTTCCGGAAGGAATAGAAGGGCGTACTCCTTACAAGGGGTCGGTTTCCGAAACTATCTTTCAGTTAGTTGGAGGCTTACGTGCTGGTATGGGTTACTGCGGAGTTATCAATATTGAGGAATTAAAATCGTTGTCTAGATTTATTAAGATTAGTAATGCAGGATTGACAGAGAGCCATCCTCATGATGTTTTTATAACTAAGGAAGCACCCAATTATCAGGTTTTATAACCGTGATAGGGCGGAGGAGGTTAGCTTAGGGAGGGAATAGCTGTGAATTAAATATTCGGGGGAAAAACCCCCGAAAGGTGCATAGTTACTTAAAAATTGTGGTTGCTCTGAGAAGCAAGGCTTTGTTCTGCGATCTGGATTGCCTTGGTGACCATATTACCGCAATCCCGGGAACTTACAGCGCCCCATCCTTCACTGGCTACGATTTTGTCCACACCAAGTTCGCGAGCTATTTCATATTTTAACTGGTCAGACATAATACTTTTTCTTTT
>JAQVWS010000052.1 GCA_028709585.1 Syntrophomonas sp.
CCGAGCCTCCCGGACACATGCAGAAGGTATAGAGCGACCTGCCGGTAAGCCGATCCTTAAGCGTAAAATGATAGTCAGCGGATGGTAATCGAGGATGACCGGCATAATTACCATACTGGATCTTATCAATGACCGCCTGGGGATGTTCGATACGTAGACCCACCGCAAAAGCCTTAGGAATTATCCTTACTCCCTTAAGGTGCAGCATGCGGTAAACATCACGGGCACTATTGCCTATGGCCAAAACCAAAACTGAGCAAGGTATTTCTTCATCATTATTTATTATTATGCTTTTTAGCATCCCTTTGTTCATAATCATATCTGTAAGGCGAGCTTCGAAATAAAACTCTCCTCCCAGCATTATTATCTCTTGCCTGATTCTTTTAACTATCGAGCGAATCACATATGTTCCCATATAGGGTTTGTTAACATACAACATATCTTCCGGGGCTCCACTTTCGACAAGGGTTTGCAGTACATAGCTCACCTTGTCATCACCAATGCGGGTGGTCAGCTTACCACCTGAGAAGGTTCCGGCTCCGCCTTCACCATATTGTGCATTAGCGCGCTCATCCAGTTCTCCTGTCTGCCAGAATCGTTCCACTTGCCGAATCCGGCTGTCCATGTCCTGACCTTGCTCTATTATCACCGGCTGGTAACCGTTTCTGGCCAGCAGCAGAGCACAAAAGAGCCCGGCCGGTCCGGAGCCAACTATCAACGGAGGCCGTTCCAGCAGATTGTGACCTGGCACAGGCTTAATAGCTGTCTTTTCTTCTACCAAAGAAACGTCAGGAGCTTCCAGTATAATCTCGGCAATAGCAGTGTTTTCAGCCAGCTCTATTTCAACCGAGCAGACAAAGTAAACCGTAGATCGCCGTGCATCTACTGCTTTCTTGATCAGTTTTATAGAATTAATTTCATTAACGTCTATTCCCAGTCTCTGGGCTGAAAGGTCCATTAAATCGCTGTGTTCAGATTCAAAATCTAATCGTAGCCCATGTATGCGAACCTTCATCATTGAACCTCATTTGCACTGTTTTTAATAATTTTTACCTCAATAGTTGTTTGAGCCGGAAAGACAAGTATCTCTTGGGGATGGACCAGCTCTGTCATCTGGATGAAATCTTCGCTTTTACCGTTTATATCTATTGGTTTGGTAACTATTTCATTCACAGCTTCAAGCTGCGTCTCCTCTCCTATTACCGTTACCTGATCAGGATGGCATTTTACTTCCCCCAAGCTGTAACCCTTGGCTACTTCCCCGCTGAAATCGGGCTTTATAGGGATCTGTTTGCTGATCTGTTTTCTTTCTAAAGCTATATAAGCATCAACCGCAGAGGGTATTATTTTAACTCCCTCAACGATAGTTCTCCCGTTCACATCTCGTGCCTGCAGCTGAACCTTCACGGCAGTAATATCCTTTAAATTTCCCAATTCTATTGGCGCCACTACAGCAGCAACCCTTCCTACCGCATCTGCCTCCCCTTTGACCACACAGTTATTTGAGGCCAGCAATATTTCGGTCAACTGGTAGCCCGCCGGGGGGCTTTGCTTTATTTCGTGTTTAATATTAAAAACCTTTTCGCTAAGCTCTTGTAAGGTAATAGTGACTTTATCGGGCTGCACTGAAGTAACCATAGCTCCTTTGACCGGTTCCATCTTAACCGGTACCTGGTGTTCGCCTTCGTTCAGGTCTGATAAATCAGCATATGCAATTATATCACCGACGCCGCGAAATGAACCCCATAATTTGACTGACACCTTATCTGGGCCAATAACCGTCAGGTGTGCGGGCTGATTGCGATATTTCAACTCTACCTCCAACAGGTTACTGCCTGTGGACACATCGCCCTGATTCACCACATAAAACCACAGCAAAATTGCCATGGTAACCGAAGCTATCCTAAGCCATATCTTTTTTCTTTTCGGATTCATTGCGAACATCGGCAGCCCACCTCCTCCAAAAACTATCCCGACGGCTTTCCTGGACTACGAGTTCATTGTCCAACAGATCCTTTAAGCTAGTTGCGTCCAGATAGCGAACCAGACTGCCCTCACGAGCTACAGATATTGTCCCCGTCTCCTCTGATATAATAATGGATATAGCATCTGATACCTCAGTAATCCCCAAGCCTGCACGATGCCGGGTACCTAGCTGAGAATCCAGATTAGGATTATTGCTTAAGGGTAAAAAGCAGGCTGCTTTTTGTATACGTCCATCTTTTATTATTACAGCCCCGTCATGGAGCGGGGTATTGGGAACAAAAATATTAATTAAGATACCGCTGGAAACCAGAGAATCCATGGGGGTGCCGCTATCTAAGAACTCTTCTATCCCAGTCTCACGAGCAATAACGATAAGAGCCCCTACCCGGTTGCGGGCCAGTACACTGGCTGCCTCTGATATCTCCTTAATAACTATGTCATATTTATCTATTTTTTCACCCGTACTGGAACTGACAAAAAACCTGCCCCGTCCTAGTTGTTCCAATATTCGCCTTAGTTCCGGCTGAAATACAATGGGCAAAGTAATAGCGAATAATATCCACAGTTTCTCTAATAGCCAGTTAACCATATCCAGCTGCATATAACTAACTGCCACAGAGAATACCAGCAGTATGATAAGTCCTTTTAGCAGTTGTTCCGCTCTGGTTCCGGTCAAAAGGCTCAACAAACGGTAAAATATATATGCAACAATAACTATGTCCAGGAGGCTGCGAAAAATATTCCAGGGGCTCGCGAATACCCCGGATAAGAAACCCCAGTCCAATCTTTTTCCCCCTTGCAACAATTTTATTTAGCAATAATATCGGCATATGATTAAGCATAGCAGATTCGTCTAGATTTGAGGAGTCTCCGGCATACCCTGGAAATAATGAAAGACAGCCAGTATGCCTTCCTGTACACTGATTCTGCCTTTGTTGGCGGCCAGTTTATTGGAAACAGCATATGGGTTGTTCTTTTCCAACACAGCATTATCAAGGATATATTCAAAGCCGGTTTCGCTTACTCCGCGCGCCTGCTGACTTAATGCCAGAACCGATACAATATCACCAGTCTGGCCTGTTATATCAATATCCCGGTCAATAATATGGACCCGCAAATTGGGGGTACAGTGGGTTAGTTTTATCCCTTTCTGCACCATCTCCATTCCGCAATACAGGTTGGAAAGTGTATGATCCAATCTTCCCCCTAATGTACCTAACATCATAATTTCCGTAGGTTTCCATTGCTTTGCTATTTCCAATACTAATTGGGTATCGGTAAAATCCTTGCGGAGAGGATATTTGTGCATCTTTACATTTCTGGCCTGGAAATACTCCCTGACCTCCGGCAGTATGGAATCCATATCACCAACAATACTGTCGGGAACCAAACCGAGCTTATATGCATAGTTTGCTCCTCCATCGGCACATAATACAATCTCGTGGCCGTGAAATAATTCCCGGTATACTTCGATGTCTCCATATTCTCCATTAGCCATTATGATACACCGCATAAAATATAACTCCTATCGGTTAAACTTATTAATGTACAATATCATAATCCGCCCTGGTATTATGATGTAATTCATAATCTATTATTGTATATAATAAATCTGTTTGCTAGCATACATTAATAAAATTGACAAAAAAAAAGGGCTTAACTATAATGCTATTAATTGATTTTCAAAGGAGGCGAAAAAATGGCCTATACGATTACAGATGAATGCATTTCCTGTGGAATTTGCGAGGACGAATGTCCGGTAGAAGCAATCTCCGAAGGAGATGACAAATATGTAATAAACCCGGAATTATGTACCGATTGCGGCTCCTGTGCTGATGTATGTCCGGTAGAAGCTCCCATTCCTGTGGAGGAATAGTCTGGTTCTGACATAAATCATAAATTAGCTCCCCCTGGGGAGCTTTTTTATGCCTGCATTTTTTTAGGTTAATCCCGGATAATTGTTTTGCCGCAGAGCCTCAAAGAGAATTATCGCTACCGAATTAGCCAGATTTAGAGAGCGACCCAGATTCACCATGGGAATACGAATCTGGTCATTCGGATTAGCATCCAATATTTGGGCCGGCAAGCCTTTGGTCTCCCGCCCAAACACAAACAGGTCATCGGGCTTGTATTCATGTTCATAATAACCATGTGCAGCATGGGTAGTAGCCAGGTAAAACTGTTTGCCTTTATAATGTTGAGCCAAATCCTGAAAGTTCTCCCATATTCTCACTTCCACCTTATCCCAATAATCAAGCCCTGCTCTTTTAAGATAGCGATCCTCCACGGAAAAACCTAACGGCTTTACCAGATGCAAGATGCTTCCAGTTAATGCACAGGTACGGGCTATATTACCTGTATTCTGAGGTATCTCCGGCTCCACCAGAACAACGTGCATACCTTGGCCCCCTGAAATCTGTTGTTTTGTAAATCTTACCTGCGAGTTCAATATGCATAAATCCATGCATATTGGTATAAATGCTTTACGCAAGATTTGCATTGGCTCTTACACCACAACTAATTTTTTCTTTACAGAAATTATACCTGAGTTTGCCAGCTATAACAATTTGCTCTTTAAGAAAGAATAAGTACATACATGATTATTTAATAAGGAGAGATTTATTTGCGGAAAGACTTATTAAGAAAGATTGCTCTATTACTTATGTTTACCTTTATTCTAACAATGACATGTATCGCCGGTTGCCAAAAAGCCGCTCAAAAGCCTGGACAACCGCCTGTAGTGCCCCCGGCTCCCCTGGCGCCTGAAGTGCTTAAATACAAACAAGAGCCTACCATATCCCTGTACCGCAGCGCCACCGGCAATAAGGAACAGCTTAAATTGGAAGAATACCTTAAAGGCGTAATAGCTGCGGAAATCGGGCCAAAGTTCCCCATGGAGGCTCTGAAAGCCCAGGCTATTATTGCCCGCACCATGACCCTGGCCTTGATTAATTATGAACATGGTGCTGGTAAACGCGGGACTGATGCCAGTGATAATCATACCGAGTTTCAAGCCTATGACAACAAACTTATTACGGATAATATTGCCAAAGCAGTTGAGGAAACCAGAGGTCAGATTCTTACCTATAACGGTAAATTCGTTTATGCCGAGTTTCATTCGGCATCACCTGAGAAGACCGCCAGTATAGAAGAGGGATTCCCCAAGCTGAAAGAGAAGGCTTCTGCCTATATTGTACCTGTCCCCACTGATGGGCTGAAAAATGCCCCCGAAAAATATCGGGACTGGACAGTAAAGGTCCCCAAAACCACTATCAAGAATATCATGGGTTCAAAAGCAGGTACATTAAATGATATCAGAGTTGGCCAAAAAGGTCCTTCTGGCCGTGCTCTAACCGTTACTGCAGGCTCTGCTTCTATTGCTGCCGTGGATTTACGTGAAAAGGTGGGCTTTGATAAACTATTCTCCACTTATTTCACCAGTATCAGCGTAGAAGGAAACAATGTGGTATTCAAAGGCAAGGGCTGGGGTCACGGCTGTGGTATGGAGCAATGGGGTGCCTTTACCATGGCAGAAGAAGGCAAGACTGCCAGACAAATAGTGGAGCATTACTATCCGGGAACCACTTGGACCCAGTTGTACAAGTAGAGCAGACTAATAGATTAAATTGACTAAGAAGTGTCAAAAGGAATATAGCAATATATTTTCTGACACTTCTTAGCTTTTTTTCTCCCCAGCATTTTCACGGGTAGCGGCAATATAAATACCGGTCAGGATGAAAACGCCACCTATTATCTGATACCAGGCCAATACCTCGTTAAATATGATATAGGCCAGCAAACTGGCTCCCACTGATTCACCCAGTACTGATACCGAAACCACTGGAGCCTTCAAGTATTTTAAAGCCCAATTTAAAGAAGCATGGCCGCCAATACCAGGAGCCAAAGCCTGTAATAAAAACAATCCCCAATCGAGGAGCGGGTAGCCGGTTAAACTGAGCCCTGCAAACTGGCAACCCGCCAGTAATGCTATCGCGGCAGCAAATGCCGCCAGTGAGGTATAAGTCCAAACACCTACCCGGGCTCTTACTTTTCTGCCTAACAAAAAATACATAGCTACAAAAAGGCCGCTTAAAAGAGCCAGCATATCTCCCATCAGTTTCCCTGATTGCAGATCACCTTGAACAATTAACAAGCTTCCCAGCATGGCAGTTAATATACCGCCCGTAACCCACCGGTTAACCTTTTCTTTTAATATCCAGGCTGAGAAAATCAGCACAAAAATTACCTGTAGGTTGGTGAATAAAACTGAACTGGATATGCTGGTATAACTGAGAGAGGTAATCCAAAAGCCCAGATGCAGAGCTAAAAAAATTCCCGATGCGACAATATAGACATAATCCCAACCGGAAACCTGTTTGAAGCCGTCCTGCTCTCCTCTGCTTAAGGAAGCAGCTATAATCGAAGTGAAAACCACCCGGTACAAAGCTATAATCAAAGCGGGCGCCGTGCAGTACCTTATTATAATCGACGAAGTAGACATGCATACGATGGAGAAAGCTATTACCAGATATACTGAGGCACGGCTCATGCTCCGGCTCCCAAGTAAGACTGGATCACTTGGGGATCGTTTTTTACCTTGGCAGGGGTTCCGTCTGCAATCTTACGCCCATAGTTCAAAACCGCAATGCGCTCGCAAATATTCATTACCAGGTTCATATCATGCTCTACCAGCACAATGGTTAAATGCAAATCATCGCGAATCTGACGAATCAGTTTCATTAATTCTTCTTTTTCTTGCGGGTTCATACCTGCCCCTGGCTCATCCAGAAGTACCAGCGATGGTTCCAAGGCCAGAGCCCGGGCTATTTCCAGACGGCGCTGTTCTCCATAGGCCAAGTTGTTAGCATATTCGTAGCGTTTTTCATACAATCCTATCAGTTGCAGCAATTTCTCGGCCCGATCCAGAATAAAAACCTCTTCTTTACGGCTAATCGGCAAACCCAGCACACTTGCCCAGAATCCGCTATGGGTTACTCCATGGCAGCCTATGCGAACATTATCCAAAACCGAGAGCTTATCAAAAAGCCGAATATTTTGAAATGTTCTGGCAATGCCCATTCGAGCAATATCATAAGGAGCGGTGCCATTGATTCTCTGTCCTTTAAAAAGCAAGTCACCTTCAATGGGCACGTAAATGCCGGTAATTATATTAAACAGAGTAGTTTTGCCTGCGCCGTTAGGACCAATGATGCCAAAGATCTCTTGTTCATTAATCTTCAAGCTCACATTATCCAGAGCCCGCAGGCCTCCAAACTCCTGGCTTATCTTATCCATCTCCAAAATAATCATTATATCACCTCTTTTTACCCCAACGCTTCTTCAGGTCATAGATCCGTACATCGCCCAAAAGGCCGTTAGGCCGGAATATCATAAGGATTACCAGCATCCCTCCGTAAAATAATAGCCGATATTCAGCTACAATCCGGAGCATTTCTGGAGCCAGGGTAAGTATCACCGCACCTAGAACTGTACCGGGAATACTGCCCATGCCTCCTAAAACCACCATGTTCAATATCTCAATTGATTTCATAAAACCAAAGTCCTGTGGATTTATATAATACATGTAATGGGCATACAGTCCTCCGCCTAGTCCTCCCAGGAAGGAACCCACCGTAAATGCCAATATTTTCATACGGGTGGTGTTGATACCGCATGATTGTGCAGCGATTTCATTTTCACGAATAGCAAACAGTGATCTGCCTACCCGCGAATACAAAAGCTTGGCGTTTAAAATGATTACAACAATGACGATCAGCCATACCGTAGCAAAATCTGTATATTGAGGTATACCGGAAAGGCCCACTGCTTTGCCTCCCGGTTCGAAGTTCAGGAAAAATACCCGTATTATTTCCGCAAAGCCAATGGTGACCATGGCTAAATCATCGCCGTCCAATCTCAAGGTAGGAATACCGATTATAAACCCAAAGGATGCTGCCATAGCTGCGCCTGCCAATATCGCTAAAAAGAAAGGCGCATCATAATGCAGCGAAATAATGGCTGCGGTATAAGCGCCCAGACTCATAAAGCCTGCATGTCCCATCGATAACTGTCCAGTCACACCGGTAATAAGATTAAGCCCCAAAGCCATGATTATATTAATGCCAATAAAAATCATAATGCGCAAATAATAAGCATCTATATATTGCGCTATGAATGCATCCAAGCGAATTCACCTACACTTTTTTCGATATCTTCTGCCCCATTATTCCCTGGGGTCGGATGAAAAGGACCAGAATAAGTATAGCAAAAGCAATCGCATCTTTGTAGGAGGAAGATAAGTAAGCCACACCCATTATCTCCATTACTCCCAGGCTTAAGCCACCGATCATTGCTCCCGGAACTGAACCTATTCCCCCCAGGACTGCGGCTGCAAATGCTTTCAGTCCTGCCATAGTACCCATATAAGGCCATACCGCATTATAGTATATTCCTACCATCATACCCCCGGCAGCAGCTAAAGCAGAGCCAATTGCAAATGTTGCCGAAATTACTCGGTTAACATTGATTCCCATTAGAGAAGAAGCCTCCAGATCCTGCGAACAAGCTCGCATAGCTTTCCCAATACGGGTTTTCTGGATTAATAACTGCAAACCTACCATTAATAATGCTGAAACCAGGAGAATAATTACTTGCAATGAAGATATTTGAATTGAGCCCACACTGAAGGTGCTATTGCCAATTATTTCAGGATAGCGGGTGGTATTGGTACCTCTATACAAAGCCATAAGGGTGGAAAGAAAAATCGATACCCCTATGGCACTTATTAATGCAGATAGGCGTGAGGACTTGCCCCGCAACGGACGGTATGCAATTCTTTCCACTAACATGCCCAGAAGCATGCAGAAAACCATAGCCCCCAGCAAAGCTATAAAAACATTCACGCCGGACAACACTAGAAATAGCCCTGCGAAAGCTCCAAACATATAGATTTCACCATGGGCAAAATTAATCAGTTGCACGATACCGTAGACCATAGTATATCCCAAGGCTATCAGCGCATAGCTGCTGCCCAGGGTAAGACCGTTAATTAACTGTTCCCAAAACATATATAGCCTCCATACTAACTCATTTTAAACATAAATATTATATCATCATTTTACTGTGGCTGCTGATTAAATATATTAAGATGGTCCAAAGGAGCTTCCAAACAGCCAATTTCAAAGTAGTTGCAGGTATGGCCTCGGAAAAAATGCCTTCCCTTAAAGATAAAGGAAGGCATCCGGGATACTGTATTTAAATCAATACTTATTTAGCCTGAACCGGGATTTTTTCCAGCAGAGCCGGGAATTTATCACCTTTAACGGTTAAGAGACAAACCGGGCTCTTAATCGGCTCACGATCAGCACCAAAAGTTGTCACCCCTGATACGCCCGGATAATCCTTGAGATTGGCCAGCTCATTTTTAAACACGGAAGGATCAGTGCTCTTAGCTGTTTCCATAGCTTGGGCCAGAATCATAATCGCATCATAGAATTGAGCTGAGAACATATCCGGTTCTTCTTGATACTTGGCTCGATAAGCCTCCAGGAATTTTGCAGTTTCGGGGCTGGGCTGGTCAGTTGAAAAGCCGGCATAGAAAATAACCTTTTCCTGCACCGCTTCTCCGCCCAGTTTAGCTAGATCCTGCCCATAAAGGCCATCCCCGCCTACTAAAACTATATCCAGATTTTTCTTTTTAGCTTCATTCATAATCAAGGCAGCTTCCGTATAATAACCGGTGAAAACTAGAGCATCCGGTTTGGCGTTTTTCAGTTTAGTCACCTGGGCAGTAAAATCGGTTTCACCATCGTTGACGGTATCTTCAAGAACAATCTGGCCGCCTTTTTCGGCAATAGCCTGTTTGAAGATGGGCGTAAGAGCAGTGCTGTATCCGTTATTTCCAGACGTAATCACCGCCAGGTTCTTCCATCCCTTTTTATTAATCATCCAATCCACTACTGCGGGGGCTGCAACTGTATCCAACAAGGTATTTCTGAACACATAGTCGCCGATCTCAACAACATCTGCTCCAGTAGCACCAGCTGAGAAAATAACAACCTTGTTCTCCTGGGCAATATCGGCAGCTACTTTGGTCAAGCCGGTACACGGGTCACCAACTAAAGCAACTACTTTATCTTTGGTGATATATTTGGTGGTAATATTGGCTATCTCGCTGGATTCTCCCTTATTATCCTCGTAGATGCCTTCCACTTTTTTACCCAATATGCCTTTGCCTGCATTCAATTCATCGATAGCCATTTTCATGCCTTTTTCACCCGGGATGCCATAATTGGCTACAGAACCGGTTTTAGCACCTAAAAACCCTAATTTGATAGTATCGCCGGCAGCTTTGTCCGGCGCAGCATTACCTCCGCAACCTGCCAGTAATGAAAAAATCATTAATGCGCATAAAATCAATACTACCTTTTTGTTTCTCTTAAAATTCAATCCCTTTCCCCTCCTTAAATTACATGCCAACTAAAAATAACCTCCCGTCTTCCAATTCCTCGGGGCAACTTCCTCTGGGGGACTGCCGCCGTAACGCAAAGCGGCACAATAAAAATGGCATCGCTCCCGAAGGGCACTAATAATAGTAAAACTATCTATGTATTCCCCTTAATTATCTAATAATCCTGCTAAGAAAAAAAAATGCCTCTCCAGCCTGGTACCAAGGGCAACTCAACCCAGGCAGGGGCTTTGTTGCAAGCTATCTTTCCTTATATTCATCCATTGCGAACAAGATATTATAATTTTGGTCGTCGCTAATAATTGCCAGGGTACGTGCCATTTTATTTTCAAACTTTCTGGTTACCCCAAAAAGATCCTTGGTTTTAATCCGAACTATTAACATGTTGTTGACACTTCCTTTCACAGGGTTATAAAATGTTGCAGCGGTACATCCTGGTAATCTCGAGCCTGCAAGAAGCTCTTGACCCCTTCACTGTTCTTGTATTCATCCAGAAGATGGGCGAAAAGCCGGTCAAAGCTACTGAGCGCTCCTCCTACTCCTGTTGTCAATCCATTTTGCAGCGCAAATATCTGCGTAGCGGCTGCACCCGTCCAGGCAATCTTATAAATCAGTTCCTCAGTATCACCCAGTAGGGGAGTGCAGATATAAAGACGGCAGATTAATGATCGCACCTTATATATAGAACAAATATTATCACGCAGAAATACACACGGATTAGGTTTTAACCTCAAGATACCTGCATCCCGTTTCTCTTGCTGAAAATAGCCAGCAATAAAAGCAGCGTAATCCAATCCCAAATGGAAAGCCATCTTCTTAAAAGACACCAAATCCGGTATCACATAAGCAGTGCTGCAGCAATTTAGCTTACATCCCTTGCATAAAGCGTAATTTCCCTCGGCGTATTGTTTAAAGATGGACTCATCATCACAAAGAGTCTGCCAGACATCTAGCAGATCCTTAACCGTAGCCGGACCGTTAACACTAATTCCTATTCCTAATTTGCCGTTTTCCATGGCGTTATATACTTCAATATTATTCATGCTTCGGTTCATCCAGCTCACTAATAGCCTGCCGGGCCAATACATCACAGCGTTCATTGTACACATTCCCGGCATGTCCCTTGACTTTCTCCATGGATACCCGGTTCTTATCCATTAAAAGAAGCAGTTGCAGCCAAAGATCCTGATTGGCAACTGCTTCTTTTTTGCTGTTTTTCCAGCCATTTCTCTGCCACTTTTCGATCCACTTCTGTTGGAAGGCATTTACTACGTAGGCACTATCCGAATATACAGAGATATCCCAACCAGTTACCTTTACAGAATCCAAAGCGCTAATTACCGCCTGCAATTCCATGCGCTGATTGGTAGTTTGCTGCTCTCCACCGTATATTTCTTTTTTTTGATCTTTGTATATCAATACCGCTCCCCAGACTCCGGGACCAGGGTTGCCTGAACAAGCACCATCGGTATAGATCGTTATTGCTTTCATCTTTCTATCCTACCCTGTGATGAGGATTGGTGCTGACTATCTCTACCGCCTCGGTAATAGCTATGATCATATCCAGGTAATATTGGTTTTCCATGAAAAAAGCCCGGGTTATGGCTTCTCCCGCTGCAGAGGATGCATAGTGTGGTTTAAGTTTATTCAAGGCATAAGCGGCAATATCATTCTTGCAGGTTGGACAGGAGCACATATCTTTTTTCTGCTCTAAAACAGTGTCCATATTGTCCCAAATGAATTTTTCCACGATATTCTTAATGGCCACTTTTGACTCCTCCTAGCTCATACTAAATCTAAACATCTAAACGAGGAAAATATCTAGTAATTCTCTAATTTCCCTCACCTGATAATCACAGTCTGGTGTCTCTGCAAATGATACAGGAGCCAACCAGATAGAAGTCATCCCAGCTCTATTGGCTCCTAGTACGTCAGTTTTGCTATTGTCACCTATATGAGCCGCTTCACTATTATGAATCTGCAGTTTTTCCAGGGTATAATTAAATATTTTTACATTGGGTTTTGCCCAGCATACTTCATCGGAGAAGACCAGTACTTCAAAAAATCGATAAATATCATTCGACTTCATAAAATTCCGGAGAATAAATCCAGGAGTTGCTCCGGTGTTGCAGATAACCCCTAACTTGTAATGCTTAGCTAACTCAGGTAAGGTATCACTTACTCCCTCATTTAATTGAGGCGGGAAAGCAAGCAGTGCCGACGTATAATCCTTATATACCCGTTCCCAATCTGCCTGCCCAAGCTTAATCTGCAATTTATCCAAAATAAACTCGACATGACCTTTAGGAGTAATATCCAGGCCACATTCCATTTGTTTATTATTAGCATATCGCCAGCAATCTCGTAAAACCTGGTGCAGTATATCATCCTTGAACTCGTAACCCAAACTCTTAAGATTTCGATTGAGAGAAGCCACTCGCCCTGCAAATATTTTCAAATCCCGGGGAGCTTTATATAGAGTATCCCAAAAGTCAAAGGTGATTGCCTTGAGCAAGTACCTCACTCCTATTACCTAACGCATATTGCAGCTTCTAATTTATTAACATGGTTTTCTTTATATATCGTTGAAAAAGCTCTTCCAGTTAAATCTAGGCCTCAAGAGCTTTATGGGTGGTGTTTTCTGATTCTTTTACATAAGATTTAACATCGCCATCCAGCAGAGCCTGATTATCAACTTGGCGGTCTTTATTGAGACTGCGTACTCGATCTTTTATTACATTGTTATCAGTATTATAGAAACCTGGGCCTTTAAGAATGATGCCAACATTCTTGCTTATTAACCTATGAACCTTTCCTCCGCATTCAGGGCACTCCTGCAGCGCTTCCTCGGTTATCCTCTGCTCCTTCTCGAAACGGCCGCAATTCTCACATTTGTAATCATACATTGGCATTGCTTCAACATCTCCTATTATTTTATCAATTCATAAAATGATATAATAATTATATCATTTTTTGCGACAATGTCAGAAAAATTAGTAACGACAAAACACCATTCCACACCCCATGTGCTAGAACGGCCACCATTATACTGCCGCTTTTTTCGTAGATATAGCACAGCCCCATGCCTCCCAAAGCCAAAGGTATGGCGCGCCACAAATCCCAATGAGCCAAACCGAAAATTAATCCAGCTATAACTGCTCCCCACACCGGCCCCAGGTATTTTCTGAAAACCGGATAAATCATGCCCCGATAGAATACTTCCTCGGACAATGGTGCAAGGACAGCCCCCGCTATTAAAATCAGCGCAAGTTCCGGCATCGTTAAGGCTGAGCGTAGCATTTTTTCATAATATTGGGGTTCAATGTCAGGCTGCCAATATTTTAGCAGAATACCTATGACCATTACCATAGCCAGCAACAACATTCCGCCCATAATTCCATAACGGACATATGAGCCGGGTCTGGCCCGTTTAAAACCAAGGTCTTTCCATTGGCCTCGGGGAAATAACACCGCAAATAAATAAACGAAACCTATGGTGGCCAGGAATTGAACTGCCACCCCGGTTATAAAACCAGCCATTTCTCGGGATACCAGTTGGGCAGGAAATAAATCGGATAATTTGGTGCCCCAAATACTCATTAATACACCTATGGTCATAATCGCTGTGTAAACCAGTATTATATCCAGTAATCCCCACCGCGGTCTATCCGTCAAATCAGCCCCTCCTAATCAAATCTATTATACTCTATAATCTTGGTTTATGCCCCGCATAAAAACGGCTATAAGGATAAATATGATTATTAAATCATATGGTCTGGGAATACTATTCTAAAACCATTAAATAAGGAGGTATAACTATTGACCCCCTTGCTTTTTATCTCAATTGTGATCGTAGTCTTAACCATGTTGTTCTATTGGGTTTTAGACACGGCTGAAAAAGACACTCAATCAAAACGAAATAGCTCCTTTGCTTTTGAAGCTGCACCTGAATTAGCACCCCAGTTTGCTGACGCGTTCTATTTAGCCAGAAATACCATGAGAATAAAGCGCAGCCATGATGACTATGGCTTAGTCTACTGGAACCTGGAGAGAGCCAGGTGGGAGGAAATATGTGCTCAAAACCAAATCAATCCCGATATGAGACGTATTTTCCTGCGCATTAATGAAACCGGGATACAATATCATTACAATGATATGTGGGTTGGAACAATTGCCGGTGAATCCAGATTTCTCCTTGAGCCTCAAAAAGCTT
>JAQVWS010000177.1 GCA_028709585.1 Syntrophomonas sp.
ATTTAAATGCGATATGATTGAAGTAAGAGACATTAATATCAGTAGAACAAAAAACAAAATCGCCGCAAACAGAGCGTTTGAGGGCGTAGAAATGCCGACCAGTAGGGAAAACTTTTTTAGCAGAAATGGAAACATTACTATAACTGCCATAATTATGCCCGAAAATATCCACATCAGAGTATATTTCAACATCAAAGCTTTCTTGTTCAAAAGATAAAATATTATGGCAAAATAGAATAGTATTCCAAGCAACGCATTCAACTGTAGCATAAATGGCACCATTATTTATACCTCCTTGTTAAGGTAGGACGGTACATAATAATTGCCATGGATACCTTTATCATATAATAAAGCGACCTCCAAGCACTAATTGAGCTTGTACCTCCTATTCTCTCATGCATCACCACAGGTACTTCCATGATTTTTGCCCCATTCATAACGCCGGATATAATTGCCTCCGGCTCCGGATAATCCTGGGCATATTCCGAGGCGTATATCTCTATGAACTTGCGGTTTACGCAACGGTATCCGCTGGTGATGTCCTTTACCCTTACCCCGCACCTAAGCTTCACCAGGCCACTTAAAAAGTTTATTCCAATGCGTCTTAAAACTGTGGACTGGAATCCCTCTCCGGTCACAAAGCGTGAACCTATGACAATGTCTGCCTGGCCATCTATAATAGGGGAAATAACATCCTTAATACAGGCAGGATCATGCTGACCGTCCCCATCGTGCTGAATGGCAATATCATAGCCGTTCTTCAGAGCATACCGATATCCTGCCTGTACTCCTCCGCCAATGCCCAGATTAACCGGCAAATCTATATAATTGAAGCTGTTTTCACGGCAAATCTCCCGGGTTTTATCCCTGGAGCAATCGTTAATTATAACATAATCTGCTTCGGGTGCGTTTCTTTGAAGATTGTCAATTACTTTTATTATATTTTCTTCTTCATTGTAGGCGGGAATAATGACCAAAATTTTAAAAAGTCGAATACTCATTGCTTCTAATAACCCATCCTTTTTGAAACGAATGGAAAGGGATCTTTTACCATGAACGTTATCCCAATCATTATCATAATCGGTATCGCTGGATAATTATATCTTTCGATAGAGGTCAACAGCAAGTGAACGGCCATAATTCCACATACTGGCAAAATCATGACAAACAGTCGGTAAACTTTTTCTCTTTCCTGCTTAGTCAGAATAAAATACAGACATCTAAAGCAGATATAAATAAAATATAAGGCTAGCATGCGATAGAGCCAGAAGGAAAATTGACCCCAAGCAAGAATGGCCATGGGAACACGTCCCGATTTTATCATGGTCGGTTGGGAGGTGATGTAGATTCTAAGATCTTTGTTGAAAAGATCACCGTTGCCGAATACATTTCTCGTTTTCATTTTCAAAAGATGTGTAAGCGTAGGTGCGTCATAGGATTTAATACGCTCAATGCCCTTTCCCAACATCACCGTTTGTACTTGTTCTAAGGGATACTCAGACATTACACGAGAAAGAACTTTACTAGACTCTGGATCCCATTGACCATAGGTATTAATATTTGATCCTTCAAATAATGACCAGCCATAGCTTGGTTTTGAAACTATTGGTACAATATTACTTGAATAAAGCCCCAATCCCCACAAGGTAATCATATATGCAACAATTAATGTACTGAGAATAACTAACCTCTGTTTAAACGAATGACTGCTGTTTTCTGCAGTCTTTTTATTAGAGTAAAAAACCAAAACGAGCACAATGGACAATATAAAGATCAGCGTAACCGGTCTTATTGCTTGTGAAAGACCTAGTACAGCACCCGACAAAAGCATACTGACTAAAAGCATAATACCGCGAGTTTGCAATCCATATGTGAATAATGCCAATCCGGTGAATAAAAAAAAGATATACATTGGTTCAGATGCCATGGAGACAGAATAACAAATATTATTGGGCCACAAGGCATAAATTGCCGCAACCAGAAATGCTGTGTTTTTCTCGGTAAAACGCAACGCAAGGAAATATAGAGCAACTACCGCACCGGTATAGAAAAACACATTCATAAAAAGACCTACCGTGAGCGAAGCACCAAATAATTTGAAACCAAGCGCAAAAATACCACAAATAATCGGAACATTACCGGCAATTGCACCAAAATACAGTTGCCAATCTTGAGAAACACTAAAATTCTCGTATATAGATATGCTATTAACCAAATAGGTTGCATAATCGCTGGTTTGTTCAATAGAAACATTATGTAATAAAAAATATCTGGGAATCACAGCCAGTAAAATTAGTATTGAAACAGCCATTTTTACTGTTATCATGTTTTTGCCATCTATTACCTTTTTACAGGCATATAAAATTCCCATGATCAAAATAATGCTCACGGCAAATAGAGGATAATCCATGAATTTAGGTTTATGGAACTGTGAATAGAACATATATAGTCCTGCCCACAAAAAAGCGATTGCCATAAAAACTGTACAAGCTTTATCCAATATTTTATCCATAAATATTATTGCAACCTTCAAATAGCACATTCAAATTATTCCCCAATACAAATCCTCTATGATTATAATACACTCTGTGACATATTGCATGTATATTGCATTTATTAAATATATTATATCGAATTGTGGCATATTTTATCTGTACTATTCATTGTAATCGTTAATTATTACATATATTTTGAATGCACGTAAAAACTCATTACTCTATTCCTATCTTGCAGTAGAAGCTTTACCGCTTATTTGGATGGTATCAAAAATATTTAAAACCGTTTCTCCCAACAAAGTATCTCCCAAAGGGACGGCCCCTCTACCTTCTACTCAGCAGGAAACGCGTCGGAAAAGTCGGCTAGCGGCGGCAGGTCCGCCAGGCTGTCCAGGCCAAATACCCTTAAAAATTCGGGCGTGGTCGCGTATATAATGGGACGGCCAATCGTCTCCTTGCGCCCGACCTCCTGGATCAGCTCCCTTTCCAACAAAGTTGCAAGTACCCGGTCCGCCTTCACCCCGCGGATGTATTCGATCTCAGCCCGGGTGACCGGCTGCCGGTAGGCGATTATGGCCAGACATTCCAAGGCGGCCCGCGAGAGCCGGCTGCTGGCCGGTTGGAGCAATTTTTCAATATAGGGATGATACGCCGGGTGCGTACTCATTTGAAAGCCCTGAGCCACGTTGATGATCTGAATGCCCCGTTTTTCCCGTTCATACGTATCCTGCAAATCGGCGATCAGATCGTGAATCTGCTCCGGGTCGAGGCCGATTATTTTGCTGAGCGCTTCAGGGGAAAGGGGTTCGGACGCGACAAATAAAAGCGCTTCTATTGCGGCCCGTTCTTCTTCCCTAAATATCACCGGCATGGCAACCAAGGCCCCCTCCCGAACTAATTAATAAGATAATTATAGAGTATAAATTAGTTAAATCTTATGGAATTATTAATTTAACATTGATTAAGTTAAATCAGCAATGACCGCTAAGTCCTTTATCTTACTGTC
>JAQVWS010000002.1 GCA_028709585.1 Syntrophomonas sp.
TCAGATAAAAGGAGCTTTTGCTCAATATGAAAGAGCCAAAATAAAGCAAAGAACGGCTTACGGCAGAAAAAGAAAAGCATTATCAGGGAAGTTGCTTAATCCTGGTGGTTGGCCGGGACACCTTGGGCCATATGGATATAAATATATTAACGATACAAACGGCCCCAGGCTTGAAATAATCGAGAAAGAAGCTGAGATTGTTAAGTATATTTATGACTTAGCCTATACTGAAAAGTACGGTATTATGCGGATTGTAGACAGATTGAACAATAAACAAATACCATCACCAAAAGGCGGGATATGGCATAGCAGCACAGTAAGTAGGATATTAAAAAATGAAATGTATGCAGGCTTAATTCATTTTTACAAATTCCGCACCCTGATGACAAACGAAAGAACAGAATCGGGTAGAAGAAAAATGAAGAGAGAAACCCGTCCCGTATCAGAACATATCACAATGCCTGTACCAGCTATAATTGAAAGAGATATATGGGAGGCTGTTCAAGTATTTACCAATGAGAATCGAAACAACCACAGGATTGGTTCGTTCTTTTTACTGAAAGGGCGGGTAAAATGCGGGGTATGTGGCAAATCATGTGCATCCGAAACAAGCGGTGGAATATCACCGTTTTCAGGACAAAGGAGAATTTATTATCGATGTAAAGGGACTAAGACAGGTTATTTCCCCAAATGCACCCTACCCACCATTACTGCTCGAACCAATAGTATTAATCAAGGTCTTGATGATTTAGTTTGGAATGAGATAGTAAAATTCATATATAACCCTGAATTAATAAAGAAGCATTTAAACGAAAACGAGAAAGCAGATAACTCAGAAGAAATAAAACTTAAACTATCGCAGTTAAAAAAGAAAATTAGCGACCTATCCAAACAAAAAGACGAACTTCTCAATCTCCGGCTAGAGGGATTACTGACAGCAGAAGAACTCAGGGGAAGGTTATCAAAATTGGATAATAAGAAGAAATATTATGAGAAAGACTCTTATCTTCTCAAGCAAGAATTAGGTTCAATTAAGCCTAAAATCGATCCAGATGCTTTCTGTGAGTATTTTCAAGACAGAATTAAAAACGCAAAACCTGAGATTAAAGCCCAAGTCGTCAATGATTTAGACATAAAGGTATTTGTGTATTCAAAAAATGAATTTCGGGTGGAATGGCCTTTTAGTATTACAACAGATATAATAGAAGAAATAGACTTAACTAGGCATCATGTTTCCCTGACGCCAGAAATAAAAAAAGCCTTGGATGAATATTGCCAGAAGCATAAAATAACTACATCAGAAGCAATCAGAAGAGCTATCCAATCAGTACCTTTAGACGAAGTTTATGTAAAACCACCAAGAGGAACCCGTGTTGATTCAACAGTATTGTTAAATAATGGTAATGTGGATATTGTAAAATTGCTTCAAAAGAAACATAGGGTATCTGCAACAATGGCTATAGAATGGGCTTTGTTAATGTTTCTCAAACCTTGATATCCATTCCGACTTTCATTCCCACTTCGTCAAAATTCGGCAATCCATTTTGTATATCGACTTCTACCTTGACAGGTTTGGCTTCGATGCCGGTTAGAGCCAGGGTGCTTAACGTTGCTAACATAGGCCATAAGCTCCAATTCTCATATTTTATGCAATATTCTATTAATAATGGCAAAACCCTTCTTTAAATACAATAAATAACAGTATGCCGAATTTGTTGCCTTGATGAAATAGACAGTCAGTTTGATTGCGGTAACATAATATGGTAGAGGCTCAAAAAGTCCTTTTATAAGCGAAAGAAGTATATAATAAATATAGCAACCATTTAATAGACATAATTAATGACATAAATAGGATTTATAAGCAGATAAATAGGATATATCATTATTCGTATATCATTGCAGAACAAAGCTATAGAAGGAGGTAATGTATATGACTGCTCTTCAATGGATAATAATTGCGGTATTGTGTGGGACAATAGAGATATTTACGGCTGGTTTTTGGTTTCTGTGGCTGGCATTGGCAGCGTCGCTAGTGGCTGCAGGGGTTGCCGTGACCATTCTGAGTGAACTGTCCGTTCAGCTATTGGTTTTTGCTTTTATCACCCTGATTTTCATTGTATTTACTCGTCCTCTGTTGCTAAAACTAGTTAAAACTAATGATAAGTTTAGCAATGTCAATGCTTTGATAGGCCAGCATGGCTTGTCTACGACGGGTATATCTCCATTTAATTATGGTCAGGTGAAGGTCAACGGGGAAATTTGGACGGCAGTAGCTTCTGAAGAAATTGAAGCAAATATGCGAATCGAAGTGACCGATATTGATGGGGTGAAACTGGTGGTAAAGAAAGCAGTTTAGTTTTATTATGCAAGGAAAAAAACGAGAGGGATGATTTTATGGAAACGATAATTGTGAATCTGGTTATTGTATTATTTGTTATACTTATTGCTTATTCTTCAGTTAAGATAATTAGTCAAGCTACGGTTGGCATTGTGGAAAGACTGGGCAAATTTCATAAAAAGGCGGAGAAGGGTATCAATATAATAATTCCCTTTATTGATAGCTTCAGAGCTATTGTGGACATGAGGGAACAGGTAGTTAGTTTTCTTCCTCAACCGGTTATCACCAAGGATAATGTTACTATGATGATTGACACAGTTATTTACTATCAGGTTACCGATCCTTTTAAATATACGTATGAAATTCAAAACCCGATATTTGCTATTGATAACCTTGCAGCAACTACGCTTAGAAATATCGTAGGAGATCTGGAATTGGACCAGACCCTTACTTCCCGTGATCTTGTCAACAACAAGCTGCGGGCGATTCTCGACGAAGCTACTGATAAATGGGGTATCAAGGTTAATCGGGTGGAACTTAAAAATATCATGCCCCCCCAGGACATTCAAAGCGCTATGGAAAAACAGATGCGAGCGGAGAGAGAGAAGAGGCAGGCTATTTTGTTGGCGGAGGGAGAAAAGACCGCCGCTATTCTGGAAGCAGAAGGCAAAAAACAAGCCGCCATCCTTAATGCGGAAGCCCTCAAGGAAGCCGCCATTAGAAAAGCCGAAGGCAACCGCCAAGCCGCTATTCTGGAAGCGGAAGGAGAAGCTCTGGCCATATTGAATGTTCAGAAAGCTTTTGCCGATAGCTTGATTATGATTAAAAATGCAGGTGCAGATGATAAGGTATTAGCGTTGAAATCGCTGGAAGCCATAAAAGAGTTAGGCCATGGTCAGGCTACCAAGCTGATCATACCGGGAGACTTAGCCGGTCTGGGCGGTGCATTCGCAGCATTGAAGGAAGTTGTTACAGAAGCACCGGCCAAAGCCACACCACAGCCTTAATAATATGCTGTCATAAAATCAGGAGCCTTATTTTATTATAAAAATAAGGCTTCTTTTAATACATTTGGAAGCACTATATTGGACAACATGTTTCATATACCATAAAAATATTCAACCCATACATTGCTATTTGTACCTAGATAAAGTTAAAATCATATCAACAATAGAAAAGACTATTGTAAACACTGACGAACTGAACAGGAGGCAAAAATGTTTAACATTGGACCATGGGAATTGGCACTTATCCTTGTGGTTGCATTAATTGTGGTGGGACCGGGCAAATTGCCTGATGTAGCTAAAGCAATCGGGAAAGGTATAAACGAGTTCAAAAAGGTTACCACTGGATACAAACGAGAGCTTCAGGATGCAATGGACACCGTACAAGAGCCAGTGAAACAATTAATTGACGAACCGGTGCCGGAAAAAAAAGAAGAAAATAATCCAAGCCAAACTGATCCGGTAAAGACGGAGAAAAAAACTGATCAATTACTTGCAACGGCTGACAATTTTGAAGCTGATATTCTGGGGAACAAACAAGAGGATACCAATGATGGTACATCATCCATTCCTTCGCAGGATAAATAGATATTGAACTGAATATTAAAAAAACGGTGACACCAGTATGAAATAATGGTAATATACAAAAGTATAAAAATAATAATTTGATATTCTCTTATCCAGAGAGGTGGAGGGACTGGCCCGATGAAACCCGGCAACCGACTAACAAAGTACGGTGCCAAATCCTGCAGGGTATCCTGGAAGATGAGAGGGAACTGTAATAACGAGCCCTCTTTGTAAGAAGAGGGTATTTTTATATAGTAAATTATTAAGGGAGTGGTTTTATGGCGGTCGATCTGGAATCCTTATTGAAGGAAAGAATACTGGTGATGGACGGTGCTATGGGTACCATGCTCCAGCAAAGAGGAATGATGCCAGGAGATTGCCCGGAGCTGTTTGGACTGGAACACCCAGAAATACTTACAGATATTCATCAGCAATACCTGGAAGCGGGGGCTGATATTATTGAAACCAACACATTTGGAGGGAATAGGTTCAAACTAGCTGAATACGGCTTGGAAAACCGTATAGAGGAAATCAACTCTGAGGTGGTAGGGATAGCCAAGAAAGCCGCCCGAGGAAATGCGCTGGTGGCGGCCTGCATAGGCCCTACCGGGAAATTACTAAAGCCGATGGGCGATGTGGAATTTGATGATTTATATATAGCTTTTCGGGATCAGATAATTGCCTGTGAAAGAGCAGGTGCTGATTTGATCTGCATTGAGACCATGATTGATATTGGAGAGATGAGAACTGCTATAATTGCTGCCAGAAATAACACTCGTTTGCCGGTAATCGCCCATTTAACCTTTGAGGCTGGAGGCAGCACCATGATGGGGACTGATCCTCTTACCGCCATGATTATAATGGAAGCGCTTCAGCCTTTGGCGATGGGGGCTAACTGTTCCGGGGGAGCCAAGGAACTTCTGCCGATTATTCAGACTATGTCCAAGTACACCAGGAGCTTTCTCTCAGTTGAACCTAATGCCGGTTTGCCACGCCTGGTTGAGGATAAAACGGTATTCCCGGACACCCCGGAACAAATGGCAGAATATGCCTTGCGGCTGAAAGATGCCGGGGCTAATATTATTGGCGGTTGCTGCGGAACCACTCCCCGGCATATACAAGCAATGTCATCGGTACTCAAAGGGCTGCCGCCGGCGCGTCGCAGCGGCCGCAAGTATTTTGCCTTTGCTTCGCGCAGCAAGCACTTTTTTATCGGCCCGGACCAACCTCTGGCGATGATAGGTGAGCGAATTAACCCAACTGCCCGCAAAAAGCTGGCCCAGGATATTAAGGACGGCAAGATGCAGGTTGTGGTTGAGGAAGCAAAAAAACAGGCTGTTATTGCTCCTATGCTCGATGTTAATATGGGAGTTCCCGGCATCGATGAGCCACACGCCATGAAACAAGCAGTTATGATTATACAGGAAGCTTTGGATATGCCATTGTCCATTGATTCAACTAATCCTGAGGCGGTGGAAGAGGGCTTAAAGAATTTTGTGGGCCGGCCTCTTATCAACTCTACTACCGGAGAAGATAAACACCTGGATGTGATCCTGCCACTGGCTAAAAAATATGGCGCAGCAGTTTTAGGACTGTGTTTAGACGAAAAAGGGATTCCGGAGAGCAGCGAGGAGCGATTCCAGGTTGCCCAAAAGATATACCGGCGGGCTAAGGAATACGGTCTCCGGGATGAAGATGTTTTTATTGATTGCCTGGTTAAAACGGCCAGTGCTGAGCAGTACCAGGTTATGGAAACTATTGAGGCTTTACGGAAAGTAAAAGAAAAGCTGGGCCTCGGCACGGTGTTAGGAATCAGTAATGTATCCCATGGCTTGCCGGCGCGAGAAGTGCTGAATTCCACCTTCCTGGCTATGGCCTGGGCAGCCGGATTGGATTTGCCGATTATCAATCCCTTTGATTCCAGAATGATGGATGTGAATAGAGCTGCAGCCGTTCTTATGAATCGCGATAAAAACAGCTCGGACTATATTGCCCAATATAAGGATTATAGACCAGAAACGCAGAAAAGACCTGAGTCTGCCAGGCATGCGGTTTGTGCCCAATGTAATATACCGGCTCTACTGCAGGCCGTAAAGGTGGAATCTCCTGAAGCCCCGCCAGTTCCGGAAATAGAATATGATCCCAGTCTAACCGCCGATACTATCCGCAAACTTATTAAGAAAGCCGTTTTGACCGGGGAACGTGATAGTATTGAAGCTTTGATTGAGCAGGCATTAAAGGAAGACAAAATTCCGGCTTTAGAAATTGTTAATCAATCTTTAATTCCGGGGATTGAAGAAGCGGGTGAATTGTATGATCGCAAGCAGTATTTCCTGCCCCAGCTCATGATGGCGGCGGAAACCATGAAAAGGGCCTTTGCCCGCTTAAAACCGCATTTGACGATGGAAGCGCACCAGGAATCCGGGGTTATAGTTATTGCAACCGTAGAAGGAGATATTCATGATATTGGTAAGAATATTGTGGCCATAATGCTTGAGAATTATGGTTTTAGAATAATTGATTTAGGTAAGGATGTGGCAGCAGAAACGATTTTGACTGTTGCCCAAAAAGAGAATGCCGACATTATTGGATTAAGCGCTTTGATGACTACAACCATGCCCCGTATGCAAGAGGTAATTGAAGGAGTTAAGAGAATGGGACTGCGTTGCCGGGTTATGGTGGGGGGAGCGGTTTTAAACCAGGAATATGCTGACCGTATAGGTGCAGATGGTTATTCGCCAGATGCCCGGGCAGCTATTATGACGGCTCAGAAATTGATGGGTTTATTTATTAAATAATTTATTTATTATAATTTCACGATTCATTTATTAGGGAGGATGACAAAGTGGCAGTAAAAAAAAGCTACGAAGAGATTAATGAGAAAATCAAGCGCGGTGAGGCAGTGGTTGTTACTGCGGAAGAGGTTATCGAAATTGCAGCTGAAAAGGGTTATGCCAAAGCAGCTAAGGAAATCGATGTGGTAACCACTGGAACCTTTGGTGCCATGTGTTCTTCAGGAGCCTTTATAAATTTTGGACACTCCAATCCGCGGATAAAAATGAAAAAAGTCTGGCTCAACGGAGTTGAGGCTTACAGCGGGATTGCAGCCGTAGATGCTTATATAGGTGCAGCTCAGCTGCCGGATAATGACCCTGAGAACAAGGTGTTTCCAGGTCGTTTCAGTTACGGAGGAGGACATGTGATTCATGACCTGGTAGCCAGAAAAGAGATCCGGTTGGAAGCGGTGGGATATGGCACCGACTGCTATCCGAACCAAAAAGTAGATACTATCATAACCCTGGATGATGTAAATGATGCTTTCCTGTTCAACCCGCGCAATGCCTATCAAAATTATAACTGCGCCATAAATCTGGGTGACAAGGTGCTTTATACTTATATGGGAATTCTCAAACCTAAAGTAGGCAATGCCAGTTATTCCAGTGCCGGGCAATTAAGCCCTCTTATGAACGACCCTTATTATCGCACTATCGGAGTGGGCACGCGCATATTCCTGGGTGGGGGAATTGGCTATGTGGCTTGGAATGGAACTCAGCATCACCCCAATGTAAGCCGGGGCGAAAACGGAGTGCCGCAGACCGGGGCCGGAACCCTGTCTCTTATTGGTGATCTGAAACAAATGGACCCCAATTGGCTGGTAGGGTTGAGCTTTATTGGCTATGGCGCTACCATGGCTGTAGGCATCGGTATACCTATTCCCATCTTGGATGAAGAAATGCTGCGTTATACAGCTGTAAAAGACGAGGATATTTTCTGTCCCCTGGTTGATTATAATGAAGGATATCCCTATTCCAAGCCGATGGACTTGGGATTAGTAAATTATAAGGATCTTAAGAGTGGTAAAATATTATTTAACGGCAAAGAGGTCGTAACCACATCTCAATCCAGTTATCCGCGCGCCCGAAGAATAGCCGAAATATTAAAAGAATGGATTCAGCGCGGACAATTTGAACTGACCCGGCCGGTTGCCAATATTCCGTCAGCCGATGATGATATCATTTTTAAATCTATTCCGGAAAGAAAACCCGGCGTAACTTATTTTAATGGCGGGAATAGGAGGGACTAAATATGAAAAACAAACTGGTATGCTATTTTTCGGCGGCTCAATCAGAGCAACCCATTATATACAGACTGGTCAAAAACTATGACCTTATTGTTAATATTCTTAAAGCCGATATTAACCCGCAGAAGGAGGGCTATCTGGTTCTGGAACTGGAGGGAGATAAAAACAGCTATACGGAGGGAGTCGCTTTTATTAAGAGCCTGGGAGTAGTGGTAGAACCTCTCAGTGAAACGATAGTGTGGCAATCGGAGGTATGCATACAATGTGGAGCGTGCGCGTCCTTCTGTCCTACCGAAGCCCTAAATATCGAGCGCAATTCCATGGAAATATCTTTTATTGATTCTAAATGCGTGATCTGCGGTATGTGTCTAGATTGTTGTCCTACCCGTGCCATTCAGCTGCATTTTGAAATCAAGGGAGCTGTATAAAAATAATTATGGATAAAAATGTTGGTTCGCGATATGTCACAAGAGAATATCGTACTTTACACGAAGGGAAAGACCTGCATTATTTTCATCTGCAATTAAAGCAAACCGATCTGGCTATAGGTGTAGACAAAGAAAGCTACACCGATAGCCTGCTTTCATTATGTGAGCAAGAAATCAGGAGGTTAAGGGCAGATTTAGAATCATATATTGAAATTTCTCCTGAGTTTTATACCTCGTTTGAGCCTGTCGATTTGCTTCCCGAAGCGCCTCCCCTGGCTGTGGCTATGGCACGGGCTGCGGCTCTGGCTGGAGTGGGGCCAATGGCGGCTGTAGCAGGCGCTTTTGCCCAAGGGGTAGGAGAGATTCTCAAAAATTATGTTCATGATATAATAGTAGAAAACGGTGGGGATATATATATTAATACCTCCAGGGAGCGGATGGTGGCAGTTTTTGCCGGCAGTTCCAAATTCAGCAATAGAATTGCCATTAAGATAAAAAGCCAGGAAAGCCCTTTAGGAATTTGCACCTCATCGGGCACAGTTGGGCCAAGCATAAGTTTGGGCCAAGCTGACGCAGTAGTTATAAAAGGCATAAATGCAGTTTTGGCTGACGCTGCTGCCACAGGTGCGGCTAACCGTGTACACACAGCAGAAGACCTGCTCAAAGCTGTAGATTATGTAAAAACTATTAAAGGAGTCATGGGCATACTAGCCATAAAGAACGACCGGATGGCTGTCTGGGGGGATATGGAAATATTGGCGCTGTGAAAATAAAGAGAGGAAGGTTATTTAATGGAAAATGAGAATCGGGCAATAAATATCAACATTACCATTAACCAGGAGGAATATGATGAGCTAATGACCGCTATTGAATATGCAATGGCTAATATCAGCGATTCATACGATTTACTGAAACCGTTCCGGGACCGCTGTTATGAGCAGTATGGCAGACCGAGCTGGTATAAAGGGGATGAAATGGGTTATCTTAATGAATTCTGCGGGTAGCACTGGGGGTAAATAAATGAACTCAAGGAAAAAGGGAGTATTGACCAGGATAATGATAGCCTTGGGGATATTCATATACGTGGGCTATCAGTCCAGGTCTTTGCTTCCCAGTTTCGACCTTATTGTGATGTTAGCTTTCTTCACCCTATATTTACTTTGGTCGACAGTGATTGAGGCTGGGGTTTATCGGGACCCTGATGAATATGTGATTCGGGATGACGACAAGAAATCATATATCTACCTGCAAATAAGCTTTATGGCAGCATTATTTTTTGCTACAATTGACTTCGTGGGACTTCATTATACACGCATTGATGATTTGGAGCCATATATAATAACTTTGGGGTTCATCTTCTTCATCATTTCATGTTTGATTCGGTGGTGGGGTTTCAAATCCATCGGGAAATTCTTTAATCGAAGGGTAGCTATATATGAGAACCACCAACTGGTCATTACAGGAGCCTACCAAAGGATTCGGCATCCCTTGTATTTAGGTTCACTGTTTAGTTTTTTGGCTATACCCATGGTTTTCAATTCCTGGGGAGCAATGTTGTTGATGATCTTCACAGCTATCCCAGCACTGGTTTATAGAATATATGTGGAAGAGGAATTGCTGAACAGTTATTTTGGTGAAGATTATAAGAAGTATAGCCAAAAGACAAAAAAAATGATTCCCGGGATCTGGTAAAGAAAATTCGAGGGGGAAAAATCATGTCGGGACATTCCAAGTGGTCAACAATTAAACATAAAAAAGCCAAGACCGATGAGAAAAGAGGTAAAGAGTATACCAAACTAGCCAAAGAGATCATCCTGGCCGCTCGCTCCGGAGGAGGAGACCCGGAACTGAACTCCAAACTGAAACTGGCTATACAAAATGCTAAAGCCGTAAATATGCCAAATGATAATATTACGCGGGCAATAAAAAAAGGAAGCGGAGAGATTGAAAGCGATGCAATTGAAGAATTAGTATATGAGGGTTATGCTCCGGGAGGAGTAGCCGTCATGCTTGATATTGCAACTGATAATCGTAACCGCACCGCTTCTGACATCAGACATCTTTTTTCCAAGTATAATGGTAACCTTGGGGAAACCGGCTGTGTGGCTTATATGTTTGAAAGATCAGGATTGATTGAGATTAAAAGAGAAAACATAAAGACGGATGTGGAAGAATTCATGCTTCAGGCTATTGAAGCAGGGGCTGATGACGTAAAAGAAGACGAAGATATCATTGCCATAATAACCGCTCCAGACAGTTTTATGGAGGTAAAGGAAGCTATTGAAAAGGAAGCGGAGTTGGAGGAAGCAGATATTGTGATGATGCCTCGCATCTCAGTTGATATAAATGACGAAGCGATGGCGGCCAGAGTGTTAAAGCTTATTGATGCCCTGGAAGATCACGATGACGTGCAGAACGTATATGCCAATTTCTCTATCCCGGACGAAATACTTGAGAAGCTCATGTAACTATATTCCAGTTACTTACGGCAGACATTTTCCAATATTATTTTGGTGTGCATTTTATGAATTTCTTCATTGGACATATCGACACCAAATACCTCAAAAATTCTTTCTCCTAGTAAAAACCGAAAGGACAAACTGCTTATTAAATGCAATGTCTTTAAAGATATAAAATGATCATCTTGGTCCGGCCTTATTTGCCGGACCGTTTCTTTTACCAAACTAATCCCTTCAGTTTGCAGAAAAGCCAGATAGTCTTCACGCTGATCGAGTTGCCGGCTATCAAGTTGCTTATTATTTATTGCATGGATAACCAAATGTCTTATAATATCAGGATATTCAAACATAATTTCTGTATAGTTATTTACAAATATCGATAATTTAGTTTTCGGGTCCTCATTACTGGTACTAAGATATTCGAAATTTTTTTTCAGTTGGTCGGTTACGTGTCTTAATGCTTCATTTATAACGGCGTCTTTTGAACCAAAATGATAGTTCACTGCAGCAATATTAACGCCAGCCTTAGCGGCGATCTTTCGCACGGTAATATTTTGAAATCCTTCTTCTGCGATAATAGCCATGGCAACGTGAAGGATCTTTTCTTTGGTAGACAGATTATTCAATGCGGCTTTCATATTGCAGCTCCTCTTATTAAGATGCTTAGGAAGGCTTGTACCCTTAAATACCCGAAAATTCTACCGTTGACAATCATCTGTTTCTAGTCTAACATAAAGCTACGATCAATTCAAACGTTGTTTGAATTGAAGGTTGCAGTCGGAGGGGTAAGAATGGCAGAAATACTGCGGATGGGCATAGATGTGGGATCAACCACGGTAAAGCTAGTGGTTTTGGATAATAAGGACAACATTGTCTATAGAGATTATCAGCGTCATTTTTCGGAAACTAAGCGATATACAACCGAATTACTCATTAGTGCTATGAAAAAAATAGGCAATCAGCCTTTAACGGTGATGGTAACCGGTTCGGCAGGGCTGGCTGTCTCGGCGGAATTAGATATACCCCATATCCAGGAAGTTATTGCCTGTAACCTTACTATTGAGCGTTTTTTGCCCGCAACTGATGTTGCCGTCGAGCTGGGCGGAGAGGACGCCAAGATAACTTTCTTTCGGGGCGGCTTGGATCAGCGCATGAATGGTATATGTGCCGGGGGAACGGGCGCTTTTATTGATCAAATGGCTACTCTATTGGGGACGGATGCCATGGGTTTAAACAAACTGGCCGAAAAACACTCCCGCATATATCCTGTGGCAGCCCGATGCGGTGTTTTCGCTAAAACTGATATCCAGGTCCTGTTAAATGAAGGTGCCCGCAAAGAGGATATTGCTGTTTCGGTATTTCAAGCGGTTGTCAATCAGACTATCGGCGGGTTGGCAGGTGGAAAGCCAATTACAGGCAATGTGGCCTTTCTGGGCGGACCTTTGCATTTTTTATCAGAGCTGCGGCAAAGATTTAAAGAAACCTTAAAATTAAATGACGCTCAGGTTCTCTATCCACAAGAGGGACAGTTCTTTGTAGCGATGGGAGCCGCTTTGGCTTCTGACTCTGCCGAAATCATTCGCTTACCGGAACTTATAAAGCGAATCGAACAGTTAGACGATTCCGGTCAGGAAATATCTCGTTTGCAGCCGCTTTTTAAGAATGCCAGCGAAGTGGGTGATTTTAGGAAAAGACATGACTTCCATAAAATACGGAGGAGAGAACTGAATTCTTTTGCAGGAGACTGTTTCTTAGGCATTGACGCTGGATCAACCACAACCAAGGCGGTGCTGATAGATGATCAGGGATCCCTGCTTTATTCTTATTATGGCAATAATACTGGCAGCCCGTTAAATTCGGGGCTAAATATCTTGAAAGATCTGTATGGCAGTTTACCTGAATCAGCCCATATTGCCAATGCTGCAGTAACAGGTTATGGTGAAGGGCTGTTAAAAGCTGCCCTGCGGGTAGATATTGGAGAAGTTGAAACAGTTGCCCACTATACTGCGGCGCGGTTCTTTAACCCCGGGGTAGATTTAATTCTGGATATTGGCGGACAGGATATGAAGTGCATGCTGATTAAGGACGGTGTAATTGAGAACATTATGCTTAATGAGGCCTGCTCTTCAGGATGTGGCTCTTTTATTGAAGGGTTTGCCCAATCATTAAATATATCCGTACAGGATTTTGCTGAATTGGCATTGAGTGCGTCGGCTCCGGTAGATTTAGGTTCCCGCTGTACGGTTTTTATGAATTCCATGGTAAAACAAGCTCAGAAGGAGGGGGCTACGGTTGGAGATATATCTGCCGGGCTTTCTTATTCAGTAATCAAAAACGCCTTATTTAAAGTGATAAAGATGAGAAATCCTCAGGAGTTAGGTGAAAGAATAGTTGTTCAGGGCGGGACTTTTAAAAATGATGCCGTGCTTCGTAGTTTGGAGATTATCGCCGGCAAAGAAGTGGTGCGCCCCGATATATCTCCTCTGATGGGGGCTTTTGGAGCCGCCCTGATTGCTCGTGACCGCTACCAGGGACAGCCAAGTAAGCTTTTATCCTTTGATCAGTTAGAACACTTTTCTATCCAGAGCCGGTTAAGTCACTGCGGAGGCTGTGCCAATAACTGTCTGCTTACTATTAATAAATTTGCGGATGGCGGTCGTTTCTTATCGGGCAACCGATGTGAAAAAACAACCGGGAAAGAACGTAAAGACCAATCGATTCCAAATCAATATGATTTTAAGTACCAACGGCTGCTCAGTTATACAGCTCTCTCGGATCAAGCTGCCCGGCGCGGGATTATTGGTATTCCAATGGTTTTAAATATGTATGAGAATTATCCATTTTGGTTCACCTTTTTTACCGCCCTGGGATTCAGGGTTGTTTCATCTCCCCGTTCATCACGAGCAATATTTGAATTGGGTACGGATACTATTTCTTCGGATACAGCCTGCTTCCCGGCTAAAATAGTCCATGGACATGTGACGGCGTTGATTCAGCAGGGAATCAAGAATATTTTTTATCCTTCGCTTATCCTTGAGCGTTTGGAGCAAAAAGATGCCAACCATCATTTTAATTGTCCGATGGTTATTTCCTATCCAGACGTAATAAAGAACAACCTGGATATTATTAATGACAATGATATAAACTTTATGAATCCCTTTTTGCCTTATGATAATAAGAAGCGGCTCAGTGTTCGTCTATATCAAGAATTATCTGCCTGGGAAATCCCCAAAAAAGAAATTACCCGGGCGGTGAACCTGGCCTGGGAAGAAGATGGGCGCTTTAAACAAGAGATTCGCAGCCAGGGTGAGAAAGTCTTGGCTTATCTTAGAGAAACCGGGAAAAAAGGTATTGTTTTGGCAGGACGTCCATATCATCTGGACCCGGAAATAAATCATGGCATTCCTGAGATCATTACTTCTCTGGGGATGGCTGTTCTTACGGAAGATTCGGTTGCCCATCTGGGAAAGGTTGAGCGCCCAATTCGGGTTATTGACCAATGGATGTATCATTCACGGCTATATGCAGCGGCAAGTTTTGTGACCACGCAGCCCCATCTGGAATTGGTTCAGCTAAATTCCTTTGGCTGCGGACTTGATGCCATAACCACGGATCAGGTACAGGAGATTCTGAAAGCTCATAACAAGATTTATACCGTTCTGAAGATTGATGAGGGTGCCAATCTGGGGGCGGCTAAAATAAGGCTGCGCTCGCTTATGGCTGTAATCAAGGATAGAAAAAATCCATGTAATACGGCAGACAATACATCCACTACCAAAAAGAGAATTATCTTCACTAAAGAGATGAAAAAAAGCCATACAATACTTTGTCCGCAGATGGCTCCTATCCAATTTGAATTTTTATCAGCGATATTTATAAATGAAGGTTATAATTTTGTGTTACTGCCAACAGCCGACAAAAATGATATAGATGAAGGCATAAAATATGTCAACAACGATGCCTGTTATCCTGCTATTATTGTCATTGGACAGCTTCTGGCCGCATTACAGTCGGGCCAATATGATCTTGACAATACCTCGGTCATGATCAGCCAGACCGGAGGAGGCTGTCGGGCTACCAATTATATTGGTCTATTGCGTAAAGCGCTGCAAGAAGCGGGTTTTGAAAATATACCAGTTATATCGGTCAATCTGTATGGGGCCGAACAAAATCCGGGCTTTAAAGTAAACCTCAAGCTGATTAAGAAGGCGATTACCGCTGTGATATATGGTGATTTGCTTATGCGGGTATTGCATCGGGTGAGACCTTATGAGAAAATACCCGGCTCAGCTGACATGCTCTATGAAAGATGGGTTAAGCGCTGCAAAGCACAGCTTGCTACAGGCGATAAAAAGGAGTTCGCCGCTAATTTGAAAGGCATTGTGGATGAGTTTGATCATCTGGAAATATCCAATAGACGCAAACCCAGGGTAGCTGTGGTCGGCGAAATTCTGGTCAAATATCATCCAGCAGCCAATAATAATATAGTCAGGATTTTGGAAGATGAAGGAGCAGAAGCAGTATTGCCGGATCTTCTGGATTTCATACTCTACTGTGCTTATGATTATATTTATGATAATAAATATCTGTCAGGTAATAAGAGCAATTATTATTTAGGTAAACTTTTCATCCATTACCTGGAGAAATCCCGCAGATACATGAAGAAGCTTTTGGATCAAAGCCAGCGCTTTTATGCGCCTGAATCTATCTATCATAAAGCCCAGCGAGCGAGCCAAATTATGTCACTGGGACATCATTGCGGGGAGGGATGGCTCTTAACCGGTGAGATGATCGATTTAATCCATAATGGGGTTCCCAATATCGTATGTGTGCAGCCTTTTGGCTGCCTCCCCAATCACGTTACCGGTAAAGGGATGATAAAGGAAATCAGAAGGAATTACCCCCAAGCGAATATAACCGCCATAGACTATGATCCTGGTGCCAGTGAAGTAAATCAACTCAACCGCATTAAGCTCATGCTTTCGGTTGCCTTTAAGAACTTGCAGGCTCCTGGCGATCTTGCCATAGAAAATCAAGCCAACAAAAAATCGGCAGTTGTATTTGATGATGACTTATGTGATAGAGAACATAACGCTACTCCGCTGTAAATCTTGAACGATTATCTCTTTTTATAAACATTTCTTTCCTGGCATGTATAAATATTTGCTTAAAAGGAGAAAATGGGGATAGAGGTGATGGTTGTGAGTAGAAAACTGATAGTATTTTTACTCGGACTAGGATTAGTTGTGTGTCTGGGGCTGGGGTTCATTATTTCTGATGTACTGCGATCCGCTGAAGACAATCAGCAGCAAAAACCAATCATTCAGGTGAAGAGTGCAGAGTTAAGAATGAATGCAGATACTCCAACAGTATTAGAAAAGGAATATCTTCGGTCCCATAAGGTGCTTATTTCTGATTTTGAGCATAAACAGGATATCGTAGGTAAAACCGTGGATGAGATTAGAGCACAGTACACTGAAGCTAACGGGTTTACAGTTGAGTTCAAGGATAACAGTCTGCTCATTCATCAGATCGTTGACGATTGGACTCCCGAGGATAAGGGTAAATACCGGCTGAAGGAATTTCGAGGAATGGTTGCTATTTATAGGGGACCTGACAATCAAAATGACAGTCTGCAGAGGGTAACAGCGATTCGCTTTTCCGCCCTGCCGCAAGATATCCAGGAATTAATTTTGCAAGGTAAGTATGAATTTTCCAGTGAGGGAGCCGTTAACGATGCCCTGGAAAATCTAGATGAATATTTTTAACCCGGTACCCGGTTGAGTGCCGGGTTTATTTATATAAAGGGATAAGGTTATGGTTAATCTTATCCCCTTTTTTAATTTATGCATAGCCGCTTTTGAGGATTTGAAGTATTATTGTTATATAAAATAATTTACGCATTATTGTGATACCAGGCAGTAAAGGAAATGGTTTTGGGTACAAAATGCTGGCTGGGTGACAAATTTAGGAAATTCCGCCGACTTCAGCACAGCAAGCTCGAGCTGTCAGCTGCTTGCCAGACGAGTTTCAGGGGGGTACCCGGCCAACCGTCCATCCATGGACGGTGACCAGCTCAGAACGTCCTGTTCCTCGCCCCCCTTCCACTCATCTGTCTTCACAGCACATCTCGGCCTACTGCGCAACGTCGTCGCCAAATATCAAAATTTGTCTATTAGACCCAACTTATTTACCTTAACTGTCTTGTGGGACAAATAACCTGTCCCTCTGTCCCATAGATTGGAGCATGCGGGATTACTGAATCCGTTCGCCCCAATATTACATTTAATAACTGACACCGTACTCCTTTGCTGCACAGTTTAGGTCTGATGCGCAAGATATTATTTTAAGGTGGGGTAACCTATGCTGGTTTTAGGTATTGATCCGGGGACGGCGACAACCGGTTACGGATTAGTAAAATATGAGGGAGGCAAAGAGACTTTGCTTCGTTATGGAGTAATAAAAACCTCCCCGAGCCAAGAAATGCCGCAGCGGCTTGTTAAAATTAATCGTGAATATACAGACCTGCTGGAAGAATTTAATCCCGACGCAGTAGCGATAGAACAACTTTTTCATCATAAAAATGCTAAAACCGTCATTAGTGTAGCTCAAAGTCGGGGAGTACTTCTAATGACGGCAGCCGTAAAAGGGATACAAATTGCAGAATATACCCCTTTGCAGGTAAAGCAGGCCGTTACTGGTTATGGAAATGCGGAGAAAAAGCAGATACAGATAATGGTGCAAAAAATCCTGGCATTGGACAAACTGCCGCAACCAGATGATGCTGCGGATGCCCTGGCGATAGCTATATGTTATTTACACTCTTGCCGCATGGCAAATCTGAATAAAGGGGGAAGGAATTCTTGATTTCTTTTTTACGCGGAATATTAGTGCAATGCAATCAGGATTCTATTATTGTAGAGATATGCGGTATAGGTTATGAGGTGCAGATTCATAACCAGGCTTTATCTGAGTGCCCGAGCGTTGGCGAGCTCATATTAGTACATACTTATTTGCAGATATCAGATAATGATTACAAACTATATGGGTTTTTCAACCAGGAGGAGTTGGAATTATTTAAAATACTGCTGGGTGTATCAGGTATTGGAGCCAGGGTTGCTCAGAGCATACTTGCAGCCATGCGGCCGGCCAATTTTTATCAGGCTATTCTAAGCGCGGATGAGAAACGGCTCTTAAACATCCCCGGGATAGGAAAGAAAACTGCTCAGAGATTGGTGTTTGAACTGAAAGATAAGATTGGAAAACAGACGGATTTGGCATTTGCTGCCAGTGATGACGGCTATGTCATGGAGGAGATCTTAGAAGCTCTGGAAGCTCTGGGTTATCAGCGCAGTGAGATATTCCCCCTGATTATGGACATGAAGGCCCATCATGAACTTGATGAGCGGGTTGAGGATAACATTAAAAAGATACTTCGTCGCAAAGCAATGCAGATGAAAAAGTAGGGGGGATTTTTATGCAGGAGCATCGCCTGATATCCGCTCAGGCTTTGGGTGAAGAAGAGATTAACGATACTTCGTTGCGGCCTTTGAGGCTGGCTGAATATATTGGTCAGGATAAGGTCAAAGAGAATCTGGAGGTATTTATAGCTGCCGCCAAGAGCAGGGGAGAGAGCCTGGATCATGTACTATTAAGCGGGCCTCCCGGGCTGGGAAAAACTACCCTGGCTACAATTATGGCTCATGAAATGAGTAGTTCCATCCGCAGGACATCAGGACCGGCCATAGAAAGACCTGGTGATCTGGCTGCTATTCTAACTAATCTGGAGCCAGGGGATGTGCTTTTTATAGATGAAATACATCGTCTTAACCGAAGCATTGAAGAAATAATGTATCCGGCTATGGAAGACTTTGCTATTGATATCGTTATTGGTAAAGGACCGGCAGCGCGTACATTGCAAATAGATTTGCCCCCCTTTACTTTGATTGCGGCAACTACCCGACCGGGGCTTCTCTCTTCTCCTCTCAGGGATCGCTTTGGGATCAATTGCCGATTGGACTTTTACAGTGAAGAAGACCTCAGCCGAATTATTGCTCGAGCGGCTTCCATTCTGGGAATTTCTATAGATAAATCAGGTGCTGGCGAAATCGCCCGCTGCTCTCGGGGAACGCCTCGGGTTGCCAACCGCCTTTTAAAGAGAGTGCGGGATTATGCACTGGTGCGGGGAAGTGGAATAATAGATGGTGATACGGCTGTCAAATCATTAACAATGCTGGAAATTGATAATTATGGACTGGATACGGTTGACAGAATGATACTAGATGCTATAATAAGTAAATTCGGCGGAGGACCGGTGGGACTGGATACTCTGGCGGCCTGCATCTCCGAAGAAACCGATACGCTTACTGATGTTTATGAACCTTATTTGCTTAAGCTGGGCTTTATTCATAAAACTCCCCGGGGCAGGGTGGCTACTGAACAAGCCTATCGCGTCATGGGCTACCCGGCACAAGGTCGGCTGGAAGAAAGCTCTTTATTTGAAGAGTGAGAGAATAAGGGCTGAGAGCAGGTGACAACCATGCCAAAAGTTTTGCTTCATATTTGCTGTGGACCATGCGCCAGCTACCCCGTTCCTGCTTTGCGTGAAGAGGGTTTCGAACTAATGGGTTATTATTATAATCCCAATATTCATCCATTCATCGAGTGGCAGAAGCGCAAACAAGGATTGGAACAGTATGCCGAAGCGGTTGATTTGCGGGTTATTTACGAAGAAAAATACAACCCGGTTGAGTATTTCCAAAATATCTCCTACCGGGAAAGCCGGCGCTGTTTTATTTGTTACCAAATGAGACTCGAACAGGCGGCTCATATAGCCAAAAAAGGCAAATTTGATTATTTTAGCAGTACGCTACTGGTAAGCAAACATCAGCAACATGAATTGATTCACGAATTAGGCAAAGCCAGCAGCGAAAAACACGGCATACCTTTTTTATACCGGGATTTTCGGGTGGGATATAAAGAAACAGGCGAAATATCAAGGGCAATGGGCCTTTACCGCCAGCAATACTGCGGATGTCTGTATAGCGAAGTGGAA
This sequence comes from Syntrophomonas sp., assembly GCA_028709585.1. Lineage (GTDB taxonomy): Bacteria > Bacillota > Syntrophomonadia > Syntrophomonadales > Syntrophomonadaceae > PHAA01. Next base: position 19,933 of record JAQVWS010000002.1, read on the forward strand.
CGATATGCCCCTCCCGAAGTTCGCAAGTTGCTGAAATAGGTACTTACAGGAGATTGTTTATTAATGTCGGCACAATATAATGATAATGATATATATAATCTGAGTAGTTATAATTACGATTTGCCCGGTGAATTAATTGCTAAATATCCGGCAGAGCCCAGGGATAGCTCTCGTTTGCTGGTGCTTCACTCAAAAAGTGGCAGGCGAGAGGACAGAATTTTCCGTCAGCTAATTGATTATATTGAAACAGGTGATACCTTAGTTATAAACGATACCCGAGTAATCCCGGCCCGTCTGTTTGCTTATAAAGATACCGGAGCCAGGGTGGAAATTCTGTTACTCGCCAAGCAGGAAGATAAATGGGAAGCTTTGGTAAGACCAGCCCGCAAAATGAAGGTTGGTAGCCGGGTTAGTTTTGCTGGACACGGAGAAGTACAGGCGGAAGTAATCGAAGAGATGGAAATGAATGGGGGCAGACTCTTAAAATTTATGAATTGCCCCAATGTGGAACAATTTATAAATGAGGCCGGGCAGATGCCCTTGCCACCCTATATTGACCGGTTAGCCGAAGAAAGCGACAAGGAACGCTATCAAACCATATATGCACGCGAACCGGGTTCGGCTGCAGCACCTACTGCCGGACTGCATTTTACAGACAGCCTGTTGCAGCAGATTGAAGCAAAAGGAATAAATATTGCCAGAATAATACTGCATGTGGGGCTTGGCACTTTCCGCCCGGTAAGCAGTTTGGATATACGTGAGCATCATATGCATTATGAGCATTATCAGGTAGATGAAAACACCGCCCAATTGTTAAATGCAACCAGAAAAGGCGGAGGCCGTATTATTGCAGTGGGAACAACAGTGGTAAGAACACTTGAAACAGTATATAATGATAATTGCGGTTTTTTTAGCCATTCCGGAGAAACCAACAAGTATATTTATCCAGGTTATAGATATAAAGCAATTGACAAGCTGATTACTAATTTTCACCTGCCGGGTTCATCTTTGTTAATGTTGGTAGCAGCCTTGGCCGGGTTTGAAAATACAATGGCAGCTTATCGGCATGCCGTGCAAAACGGTTATCGTTTTTTCAGTTATGGCGACGCTATGCTGATTATTTAATTCAGGGGGAATTGATCTGGATTTTAAAGTTCTCAGTACTGATAATTCATGTAGCGCACGACTGGGCCAAATCAGCACTGCCCATGGAGTTTTTGCTACACCAATTTTTATGCCGGTAGGAACCCAGGCAACTGTTAAGACCCTTACTCCAGATGAGCTTTATCAAATGGAAGCCGGAATCATTCTTTCCAACACTTATCACCTGCATCTTCGGCCCGGTGAGGATCTGATCGCCCAGGCCGGTGGTCTGCATCGCTTTATGAGTTGGAATCGCGGACTTTTGACAGATAGTGGCGGCTTTCAGGTATTTAGTTTAAAAGGATTGCGCAAGATAGATGATAACGGTGTCCATTTTAATTCGCATATAGATGGGTCACGCCATTATCTAACTCCGGAGATAGTAATGGAGATAGAACAAAAGCTGGGGGCTGACATTGCTATGTGTTTCGATGAATGTTCCCCCTATCCCTGTAGCTATGAGGAAGCTGAAAAAGCAGTACAAAGAACCAGTCTCTGGGCATATCGATGTAAGAATTATCATAGCCGGTCAGAACAGGCTTTATTTGGTATTATTCAGGGAAGCATCTTTGCTGAACTTCGAGAACGCAGCGCCCGAGAGATTACTGATTTGAATTTCCCCGGTTATGCAATAGGAGGGCTTAGTGTAGGAGAACCTAAGGCACAAATGTATGAAATGTTGGATAATACTGATAAATGGCTGCCATTTGACAAACCTCGATATTTGATGGGGGTCGGTGCACCCGAGGATTTAGTGGAGGGAGTCAAACGTGGGATAGATATGTTTGATTGCGTTTTGCCCACTCGTCTGGCCAGGCATGGAACAGCTTTTACCCATCAGGGCAAACTGGTGGTTCGCAATGCTGGTTGTGCTGCAGATTTTTCACCTTTGGATGATTACTGTGACTGTTATGTATGTAAAAACTACAGCCGGGCTTATATAAGGCATCTTATTAAATCCGAAGAGATGTTGGCGCCCCGTTTGCTAAGCTATCATAATGTCTACTTTATATTGAAATTAATGGAAAAGATGCGCAAATCCCTCCAGGAGGGAAAATTTTCAAGCTTCTGCGAAAAATTTTATAATAAATACAGGTTTTAACAAGAGGACTTTGCCTTTCATTGGCGAAGTTATTTAAGGTTATGCAAAATTAAGGAGGGATAATATGGCAACACAACAAGGTTGGATAACGGTTTTAATCTACTGCGCAGTTTGCTTGGGCATATTTTATTTTTTCCTGGTTATGCCGCGCAAAAAACAAGATAAGAAGCACAAAGAGCTTCTCGCCAACATAAAAAGAGGCGATTTGATAGTTACTGTGGGAGGAATTCGAGGAGAAATTACTAAAGTCAAAGAAGAAACAGTCCTTATTAAATCCAATGAAAATACTGAAATTGAATTTGTAAAGAGTGCCATAGCTTACAAGGTTGATGAACAATAATGGTAAGCCTTGAAGATATCAAAGATAGCAGGCTGATAGAGACCTTTATATGTAAAGGGAACGAGCACCTGGGAGCTATAGGTTTTACCGACCATGGCAAGGTGCATGTTGGGCTGGTATCTAATTTATGCCGGAGTATCTTATTAAAACTGGGCTATGATGCCAGAACGGCTGAGTTAGCCGGAATAGCTGGATATATGCATGACCTGGGTAATGTCATTAACCGCAATGAACATAGCCGGAGCGGTGCTCTCATGGCTATGGAAATCCTCCGGAGAATGGAGATGAAGCCAGACGAAATATCCATAATAGTAGCAGCTATAGGTAATCATGACGAGGGGAGCGGCCATCCGGTCAATGTGGTTTCAGCTGCATTAATTCTCGCCGACAAATCGCACGTGCATCGAAACCGGGTTAGAAATACGGATGTAGCTACCTTTGATATTCACGATCGGGTAAATTACGCGGTGGAAAAATCGGTTTTAAATGTTGGTGGCTTGGAAAAACTGATAAGTATGGACTTAACAATCGATACCAGCATTTGTCCAGTGATGGAATATTTTGAGATTTTCCTAAGTCGCATGCTGTTATGCCGTCGAGCCGCTAATTTTTTGGGTTGTGAATTTGCCTTGCTTATCAATGGCGTCAAACTATTGTAGATTATATAAATGATTTATCACTTGGAAGGAGGACTTACTGGTGCGTAAGAATACCAGTATGGCAATAATTGCATCAATTATTGTGATTCTATTTGGGGTGGCCTATTTTACTGCACGGCCAATAATAAACAATATACAACTAGGATTAGATCTAAGAGGCGGCTTGCATGTCGTTCTGATGGCAGATGAGAAAGAGGGACAAGAGGTAACAGCGGATACTATTCAAAAGGCCATTGGAGTTTTAAGGAATCGTATCGACAATCTGGGAGTCAAAGAGCCTATTATTTATCCCCAGGGTCAGGACCGTATTGTTATCGAATTGGCTGGTGTAGACGATCCGGAACAAGCTGTTAATATAATTAAGAATACAGCCCAATTGGAATTTAGGGATGTTAACGGCAAAATATTAGTCACCGGCAAAGATCTTAAAGATGCTCAGGCTTCACCAGGCACTGGAGGTACCACTGCATCTGTAAATCTCGAATTTAATGATGAGGGTGCGAAACTGTTTGCTGCTGCTACGGCAGCCAATGTTGGCAAGCCCCTAGCCATTGTCATAGATGAACAAATTATTAGCGCACCTAACGTAAATGAGCCTATTCCTAACGGCAGAGCCGAAATATCCGGTAGTTTTACCGCGGAGGAAGCTCAAAACCTTGCGGTATTGCTTCGTTCCGGTGCTTTGCCGGTATCATTCAGCATAATGGAAAAGCGCACTGTTGGGCCAACCCTGGGGGCTGATTCATTGAACATGAGTGTAAAGGCGGCAATTGTTGGTTTAATTGCTATCCTTATATTTATGATGGGGTATTACATGTTGCCCGGCGTAGTTGCCAGCATTTCAATGCTTTTGTATTCTATTCTGGTGTTAGGCACCATGGCTTTACTGGGAGCGGTATTGACCCTGCCAGGGATAGCTGGATTTATTCTATCTATAGGTATGGCTGTTGACGCCAATATAATTATCTATGAGCATATTAAAGAAGAATTACGTTTAGGCAAGACTCTCAAAGCCGCCATAGAAGCTGGATTCAGCCGAGCATTCTGGACTATATTTGATTCCAATTTAACCACTTTAATTGCTGCGGTAGTATTGATTTGGTTTGGAACCGGACCTATAAAAGGATTTGCAGTTACCCTCTCCATAGGCATCGTTGCCAGTATGTTGGTGGCACTTACGTTTACACGTTATTTACTGGTACTGTTTGCTGATATTAATAAGAACAATAAACTATATGGAGTTTAAGGAGGGTAGGCAATGCAGTTTATAGAGAAAAGAAAATGGTTCTATATATTATCAATGTTAGTTATTATTCCAGGGATTGTCTCCATGTTTATACAGGGGTTTAATCTGGGAATAGACTTTACAGGTGGATCCATGCTGCGCTATAAAATGGATGCATCCATTCCCGATAATGAGGTCAGAGCTACTTTGGAAGATCTCAAAATAGCTAAAGAAATAAGCGTCCAGAAAAGCGACCAAGAATTTTATATTCGCACCAATGAACTGGACCAGGTTCAAACTCAACAAGTAACGGAGGCTTTACAGTCTAAATACCAGAATGTAGAATTGCTAAGTGCTGAAAGCGTCGGGGCTACCATCGGCAGTGAATTAGCCCAAAACGCTATAATGGCAATCGTTATAGCCCTGATATTGATGATGATTTACATTACTTTCCGATTTGAGTGGCAATTTGGGGTAGCTGCCGTATTAAGCCTAGTGCATGTAGTATTGATTGTCTGCGGGGTATTTTCCCTGTTCCAGTGGGAAGTTAACAGTCACTTTATTGCCGCAATATTAACCATTATTGGTTATAGTATCAATGACACCATAGTGATCTTTGATAGGATCAGGGAAAACTTGAGAATGAAGAGGAAGGAACCGCTTCCGAACCTTTTGAACAGGAGTATTATGCAGACCTTGAACCGATCCATTAATACAGTTCTTACGGTTTTGATGCCTTTGATTACTTTACTGATATTTGGCGGGGGAACGATAAAATATTTTGTTATGGCTCTCTTGGTTGGATTCCTGGTAGGAATGTATTCATCCATCTGTATTGCCAGCCCGCTTTATTATCAAATAAAGCAAAGGGAAGTCCGGAGATAATCAGCTGAAATAGAGAAACATCATAAAATGGGACTTCATTTATTACTTACAATGAAGTCCCATTTTTTTATGCGCTATTGGGCAAGGGGACGGTTCTTTTGCCTGCGGGGCTATCTCTTAGTATCATCAATATAAATGGACGGTAATTATTAATGACCAGACAGGCACGTAAAATGATTAATACCGGGATTTATCACGTTATAATGCGCGGCAATGAAAGGAAAAATATCTGTGAAGACATAACTGATAAGCAACAAGTTTTATGTTGTGTGCTTATTGTCTAATGGATAACCATGTACATTTATAATGAAAATCTGGCGGAAATAAGAGTGTAATGGTTCGTTATGTTTTGTTCTATAACTGGAATAAACAAAAGCACAGTTGAACGGCAGGAACAAATGCAGGCAGAAGAACCGTCCCCGTAAACCTCCAAAAACTCCCCAAAAACTCCAAAAACTATTCAGAAAGGCTATGGCTAATTCTTGTGCAGCCGGAACAGGTTATACAGTCTTCGTCTTGGCAGGGCTCGGCATGGACTAAGACATGGGCCAAAGGAAAGCGGTCTATAATTTTCTCCTCCAGCAGATCACAAATACTGTGGACCTCAGCTATGCTAAGGTCGCGGGGAACCACTAAATGCATATCTACATACCGTTCGGAACCCGAACGGCGGGTTCTGAGTTTATGAAAACTAATCATTCCTGCAGGGGTAATCAGTTCAAGTGCCTCCATGATCTGCTGTTCTTCCTCGGGGGGAAGAGCGGTATCCAGTAATGGAGAAAAGGATTTGACTGTAATATCCCAGGCGGCTTTGGTTATTAACAGGGCAACCGCAATTGCAATTATCGGGTCTAGTATCTCAATCTTAGTAATTGCTATAGCTCCTAATCCTACTAAAACTCCCAATGAGGTATAGACATCAGTTCGTAAATGCATTGCATCAGCTTCCAGAGCTACTGATTCTGTTTTTCTAGCTACTTTCATAAGTAAATTGGAAATAAAAAGGTTAGCCAAAGATGCCAAGGCCATAACTGCAATGCCTACGCCTAGAGACTCAACCTTTCCACCATGGATGATTTTTTGGTAAGCTTCCACCATAATCCATATGGCTGCTATAAATATAAGCAAAGCTTCAATAGTGCCTGATATATTCTCATACTTGCCGTGGCCATAACGATGCTCTTTATCGGGAGGACGAGCGGAGATCCGCACCGAAATGAATGCAATTATAGCTGCCATTAAATCCAAGCCGGAATGAATTGCTTCGGAAATTATACTTACCGCTCCCGTCATAATCCCGGCAGTCAGCTTAAAAATTACCAGAGTAATATTGGAAACAATAGATAGAGCAGCCACTTTTGATTTTTCATCTGCCAGCACATTTTTAATCCATGTCATTAGATTCAGATACCTCCTAGAAAAAGCAAAGCGGGACTTCAATAATGCATTAAAGTCCCGCGGGATTTCCGCTGCCCTAATCGAGCCTAGCCTTTGGCCTGACTATTAGCTGATAATAAATAATGTTAAAATATTTATATGCTATTTAAATCAGATTATTATTATTATAATAACATAAATGCAAGTAATAATACAAATTAATATTTACCTATAAGGGGTTTCGAAAAGCAAGTAGAAATCTTACAATTATATAAAGATTATTATGGTATAGGAGAATGATAAAATGAATGCATATTTATTAGGAGCCCTTTTCTTTGTATTGACTATTGCGGTATTTGTTCTGCAGAATACCACTCAGGTGACTGTTCAATTTATTTACTGGACATCTTCACCAATATCTCTGGCTGTGGTGGTGATTATTTCTGCCTGTATAGGTTCTTTGATAACGTTTTTACTGGATAGCTACCGAGCCTTTAAAACCGGGCAGAAGATGAGAGGTTTAATTAATCAAAACCGCAAATATGAAAAAGAAATTGAAACATTAAAAACAAGTAAATCTATCAATGAAGTGAAAGAAGGAGTTTAGTACATTGCGTGCAGTTGTGCAACGAAGCAAAAAAAGCCGGGTGTTAGTAAATAATATTGAAATGGCTGGAATAAATTCGGGGTTAATGGTCTTGTTAGGAATAAAAAGAGGGGACGAAACTGCTGACGGGGAATATCTAATGGATAAGATAATCAATCTGCGGGTCTTTGAAGACGCCAATGGCAAGATGAATCGCTCCTTGATTGATATAGGGGGCGATATGCTTCTTGTCAGCCAGTTTACCTTATATGGCGATGCTAGCAAAGGCAGGAGGCCCAGCTTTACTAAAGCGGAACAACCTGATAAGGCGATAGTATTGTTTGATTATTGCACTGACTTTTTGCGAGCCCGAGGGATAAAGGTAGAGACTGGCATTTTTGGAGCAGACATGCAGGTTGAGATACAGAATGATGGTCCTTGCACTATATTAATAGATAGCGAGAGATTGCTATAATTATGGGTTACTATTTTTTGTTGTTTAGGTTCACTCATATACAATTCACAGTTGCCACCGTTCAGGCGGTTGCAGATGCAGGTATGTTATAATGCTGATGAGGGCTATCGAGGCATGATAGTCCTTATTATATACAATGAGGAGATAAGAAGTGGAAATAATAACTTCGCATAATGCCTTGGATTTTGATGGTCTGGCGAGCATGGTTGCAGCCGGCAAGTTGTATCCGGGGGCTATAAAGGTTTTTTCCGGGACTGTATCTAAAAGTATCAAGCAGTTTATGGCTCTGTATAAGGATTCATTATCAATAAAATCCCCCAAAGAGATAGATCAGAATCAAGTTACAAGAGTAATTATAGTTGATACCGCTAATCCTAATCGCATGGGTCAGTTTAAGAATCTTTGCAAAAGAGAAAATATTGAAATTCATATTTTCGACCATCATCCCTCTTGCGACGGAGATATTAAAGGCAGTATTAATGAAATCCACACGATAGGCGCAGCTACTACCATACTGGTAGAAAAAATAATTGCCCAAGGAACTAGCATCAGTCCTTTCGAGGCAACCATTTTAACTGTTGGGATCTATGAAGATACAGGCAGTCTGTTGTTTACGAATACCACATCCAGAGATGCGGCGGCGGTTGCCTTTCTATTAAGCCGAGGTGCCAACCTGAAGGTAGTTGCTAACTTTATGGAGCAGCCCTTTTCCCGGGAGCAAAGCTACATTCTGCAAAATCTCCTGGAAACCGCCCAGCATTACAGCATAAAAAATGTTGACATAGTAATAGCAATATATGAAGGTAATAATTTCGTACCTGGCCTCGACATGGTAGCTCACCGCTTATTTAAAATGGAGGAATGTGACGGCGTATTCCTAATAGCTTTGATGGAGGGCAAGGTTAATGTGGTAGGGAGAAGTGGAAATAACAGCTTGCGAATCAACGAAGCCCTCAGTTCTCTGGGTGGCAGAGGACATGAAAAAGCGGCCTCAGCGGTAGTGAGGAATGGCCAAAGCTGTCAGGAAGTGGCCGGAATAATTCTGGACAACATTAACGAGATTATACGTCCGGTGGCAGTAGCCAAGGATATTATGTCTACCCCGGTCAAAACAATCGACCAGAATCGTACCATGGAGGAAGCCGGGCGACTTATGCTGAGGTACGGATATACTGGGATGCCGGTGGTGCAAGGCAATAAGATGGTAGGGGTAATTTCCAGGAGAGATGTAGGTAAAGCCAGAACCCATAATCTTGGTCATGCCCCGGTCAAAGGCTTCATGACCTCAGAGGTATTAACGGTTTCTCTGGACACTCCGGTGAGTGAGGTGCAAAAGCTGGTGGTAGAGTATGATATTGGCAGATTGCCAGTTGTTGAGGAAGGCCGCCTGATGGGAATAGTATCCCGAACTGACATTTTGCGAATACTTCACGGTGAGGATTACCCCGAAGACCATAAATTGCTTTATTCAATAAGTGATGGGGGGATTAAGAACTACTCAGGGTTTATGCGCAAGCGTTTGCCGGCGGAACTTTTTTCTATTCTCGAGATGGCTGGGCTGCTAGCGCAGGAGATAAGTGCAACCATATACTGTGTAGGCGGATTTGTAAGAGATCTGCTGCTGCAGGTGCCCAATTTTGACGTGGATCTGGTAGTTGAAGGCGACGGCCAAGTTTTAGCTGCCCGGATGGCAGAGAAGCTGGGTGGAAAGGTGCGGGTCCACGAGCGCTTTGGAACCGCCACACTGTTTTTAGATGAAGGAACCAAGTTGGATATAGCAACAGCGCGAACCGAATTCTATGAATTCCCTGCTGCCCTTCCAATGGTGGAAAGAGCTTCAATAAAGGAAGATATGTATCGTCGTGACTTCACTATTAACACCTTGGCATTATGCCTTAACCCGAGCAAATTTGGCGACCTAATTGATTACTTCGGCGGTTCCAAGGATATTGAAAACCGGTATATTCGCATCCTGTATAACCTGAGCTTTGTTGAGGATCCTACAAGAATATTGAGGGCGATACGTTTCGAGCAGCGCTATAAATTTACTATTGAACCTGATACGTTTCGATTTGCCGGGGATGCTATTGAACGCCGGATGCTAGACAAGTTATCTTTTAAGCGAATTATGAGTGAGCTTATTTTAATATTGACCGAAAAAGACCCTTTGCCCGCTTTGGAAAGAATGAAGGACATTGGGGTATGGAAGTACATTCTGCCTGAGGTTAAGCTGGAAGAGCTGAACCGGATGACTGTAAAGAGAATACCGGTGGTTCTGGGATGGTGGGAAGACAGATACTACGGCAGTGAGATCAGAACCTGGCTAATTTATCTGCTGGTCATCTTCTCCAAACTCACCACCCCTGAAATTGGAGAAGTTCTTAAGCGTTTTCCTTTGGACCGATACGCTCTGCGCTGTATTGAGAATTCTGTTTTGGTTCCTAAGCTGGCACAGGATATTATAAATAATAATGAAATGCCTCTCAGTGAGATGGATAAATTGCTCGTAAATTTAGAAGCGGAAAACATTATATATCTGTTGCTCAGCCTTCGTGATGAATTGGCTTGGAATCGAGTTGTTAAATACTGCGATCTTAAAGAACGCATCCGTGTAGAACTGAACGGTCATGACCTTAAAGAAATGGGTTTAAAGACGGGGCCGCATTTCAAAACTATTAAGGAAGAGCTATATCACTTGAAAATCGATGAAAGGATCTTTAATAAAGAAGACGAGATTCGTATGGTTAAGCAATGGATGACAGAGGGGAGATTTTCAGATGCAATGGTTGATTGAAACCTTGATATGGCTGCCGGCGATTCTCATTGGGCTAACCTTTCACGAATTTGCTCACGGCATGGTAGCCAGCTGGCTGGGCGACCGCACTCCCTATTACCAGGGCAGACTTACTCTTAATCCCTTGCCGCACATTGATTGGGTTGGGTTCCTGATGCTGATGTTGTTTAAATTTGGGTGGGCTAAACCAGTACAGGTTGATCCCCGCAATTTTAAAAATGTGAGTATGAAAACCGGCATGATGCTGGTATCATTAGCCGGCCCGGGAATGAATATACTATTAGCATTTACAGGCATGCTAGCTCTTAAACTGATAATACCTTTCCACACAGCCGGCTGGGCTATTTTAATTATCCCGCTGCTTAAACCATTGGTGTATATAAATCTTATATTGGCGGCCTTTAACCTGATACCTGTGCCTCCATTGGATGGCTCTAAAATTTTGGCGGGAATTCTGCCCAATTGGGGAACTCGTTTTATGTATTCTTTAGAACAATATGGGATGCTCATTCTACTGTTATTAATCGTAACCAATTTGACAGGAAAAATTATCTGGCCGCTGGTCAACTTTATGTATGGCATTATGTATACTATTATTTTCTAGTATAGAAAACAGGAGGAGCAGCATGGGTTACCTGGTTAATCTTGAAGAATTCTATGGACCGCTGGATTTGCTGCTTTACTTGATTGAAAAGGATCAGATAGATATTTATGATATACCGATAGCCATGATCGCTGATCAGTATATCGATTTTATAAAATCTTCCCGGGATATAAACCTTGATCAGGTCAGCGATTTTCTGATTATGGCTTCATATCTGCTAAATCTAAAATCGCGGTTGCTTTTGCCAGACCTGGCTGGGGAAGAGGATGCGGATATAGAGCCTGCTGATCCGCGAGAAGAATTGGTTTACAGGTTGCTGGAGTATAAAAAGTATAAACTGGCCGCCGAGCTTTTGGCGGTCCGGTTCAATGATGATATAAATCGGGTTTACTTTCGGGCCGGCCAGAGTGAGCCGGAGTGGAGGGACAAAGATATCAGCAGCAGTTTGAAATCTCTGCTGCGGGCATGGCATGAGGTACTGCAAAAAAGGACTATCCAGGTAGAATATAATATACCTCAGAGTGATATAAATATTCTGGAAATGATGGATGCGATATTGCTGGTGCTGCCTAAGGACGGTCAGAAATTCAGTTTTGAAGAGATATATGCAAACGCATCCACTCGCAGAGAAATTCTGGCTTATTTTTTGGCATTACTGGAGTTAATTCGTCTACAAAAGGTGGAGGCTATACAAGAGAAAAAATTTGGAGAGATAAGACTCTTTATACGGGTGGCGAATGAAATATGCTAATGAAGGATGAGATTAAAGCAGCTATTGAAGCCCTTCTTTTTATAAGCGCAGAAAGGGTTGGCAGGGAGGAATTGATGGAAGTCCTTAACCTATCGGAAAAGGATTTTGATCAAATTATGCTGGAAATGTTCGCGGAATATAATCAGGTTCAGCGCGGAATACAAATCCTGGCTCTAGATGGCGGCTATATCATGGGGACAAAACCCGAATATACGCAGATGGTTAACCGTATGGGCAAAAACCCCAGCCGCAGATTGTCATCGGCGGCTCTGGAAACCCTGGCTATTATTGCCTATCGGCAACCTCTTAGCAAAGCTGAGATAGAACAAATCAGAGGGGTGAAAACCGATCGGGTAATCGCTACCCTTTTGGAGAAGAGCCTGATTAAAGAGACAGGCAAAAAAGATACTCCTGGCCGACCTGCCCTATATGGAACGACTTACGAGTTTTTAAAGCTATTTGCCCTGTCCAGTTTGGAGGATTTGCCTGTAATCGAGGCAAAGGAGTAAAAGGAGGAAGCAAAGGTGCCCGAGCGGTCTATCGAAGAAGAAATTATGCTAAAAGCGCAGCAAAATAGAAAATTGGCTAAATATATGAGCAGCACTGAACAGCTGGTGGAAGAGCAGATACTTAAGGCACAAGCCAGGGGTGATTTTGACAATCTAAAAGGAGCCGGCAAGCCTCTTGATCTTGATGAAAACCCTTTCGAACCGCAGGATATGCGCATGGCCTTTCGGATACTGAAAAATAATGATGTAACCCCCTACTGGATACAGTTAGGCAATGATATTGATGCTGATACAGCCAAATTGTGGAAAGAAGTGGAAGGCTTTAAGCGTTATGTCTTTTTGTTTATAAACGAAAAGCATGTTCCTCAGGCTATTAACCGATTTGAAAGTAAAAAGTCCCTTTTTTATTACGAAAAGAGATTAGAATTAGAGAAAATCAAGAAAAAGATTCTGGATTACAATTTACAATGTCCAACCTTCAGACTGGGAAGGCAAAATATTGAAGTAGATGATGAAATGCTTAAAGTAATTACTGCAATAGAGAAAGTCATAGCGGACAAGAAGCTGTCATAATGCATAAGCCTGATAATGGAGGGAATCATATCAAAAAACGGGAGATTTTACATGACCTTCTGGGTATTGGCTATATGTATTTTATTAATGGCATTAGTTTTATCTTTATATGTCAAGGCTGAGATCATTCTGAAAGTAAGGGAAGATGAAATATTTCAGGGGATATCTCTGCAAGTCAATTCACGCCTATATAAAGCAGATCGTAATTATGACTATACCGATTCTAATTTACGTCTGCTTGAATCAATTCTAATTTCAGCGGTCTGGCAGAATAAAACGAATAAAAACAAGCCCAGTGCATCACCTGACCTACTGGAAGTGCTATGGCAAGCGAGTAAAGGTTTTCCGATACGCAGCCTTTTCGAGCTTTGCCGAGGTAATTCCGACCTGATTATCATGACGCTGCGATATATAGTTGTGGAAAAACTGGATTGGATCAGCACAGTTGGGAGTAAGGATGCGCTTCATACGGCTCTTGGCACTGGCATGTGCTGGACTTTGAAGGGGATCATAATTGGGATATTAAGCAGCCGGTGTAGCTTGGCAGGACTGAGGTTGGATGTAAAGGCAGATTTTGATAATCCCTCCTTTTTAAGCAGTTTTACGTGTATATTAAAAATGAGATTGGTACACATTATAATCATTGAGATATATGCAATTATAATAAAAGTCAGGTGGTGTTTAAATGGATTCTCAGCAAGAACAGAGCCATCCCATTGAAGGATTAATGAAGACCGCCATGCAGAGTATAAAAGAAATGGTGGATGTTAACACCGTAGTAGGCGATGCGGTTGAGACAAATGATGGCACAATCATAATTCCAATCTCCCAGGTTGCTTGTGGGTTTGCAGCAGGAGGAGGAGAATATGAGATTACTTCCGGGGACAAGGAGATGGAGATACTTCCATTTGCAGGTGGCAGTGGAGCAGGTGTTTCAGTTAAACCGGTTGGTTTTCTCGTAGTGCGGATGAATGATGTCAGACTGATATCGGTAGCCGGCAATCCGCTGGCAGAACGGGTAGTAGATATTGCTCCGCAAATTTTTGACAAGATTGAAAGCATAATGGAAAAAAGAGAAAAAAATCGCCCCGAGGTCTTTGAACAATAGGAGGCAGGGGGACGGTTCTGATGCCTGCAGGGTCATTTCTTTAGTATCAGCATTATTAATGACTAGACAGGCACATAAAATATGTAAACCGGAATTTATCACGTTATATTGCGCGGTAATGAAAGGGAAAATAACTTTGAAGACGAAAATGTTAAGCAACGATTCTTGGAGGGTATTAAATCACCAAAAAAGGGTTGTAGGCTTATTGTCTAATGGATGACCATGTACATTTATTATTAAATACTTATAATGAAAATTTGGCGGAAATAATGAAGAGTGTAACGGTTCGTTATGCTTTGTTCTACAACTGGAATAAACAAAAGCACAATTGAACGGCAGAAACAAATGCAGGCAAAAGAACCGTCCCCTTGCTTCCCCCTTGCTTCCCCACACTGCAGTTCGGCATGAATGCCGGACTGTTCTATTTTTCTGCAGCTTTTCATACCCTTCTAAAAGAGACAAGATGTATTTGGGGAAATACGGAGGGGTATATTTTGTTAAACTTGATCTGGCTTTTATTAATGGTCTCAGGAATTGTGGTAGCAGCAATTAATGGACAGGTAGAAGCGGTGACTCAAGCGGCACTGGGAGCTGCCCGCAGTGCAGTAGAAATTTGTCTTGATTTGATAGGGATTATGGCCCTGTGGCTGGGTATTATGAAAATTGCTGAAAAAGCCGGGGTGATAAGCAGCCTGGCTCGCTTATTAAAACCTTTTCTGCGTCGTTTGTTTCCCAGCGTTCCGCCTGAACACCCTGCTATGGGAGCCATAATACTAAATCTTAGCGCGAATATGTTGGGCCTGGGCAACGCAGCCACGCCCTTTGGCTTGAAGGCTATGCAGGAATTACAACAACTAAATCATGGTGATAAGAGTGAAGCGACCGAAGCAATGTGTACCTTCATGGCCCTTAATACTTCTTGTATAACTTTGATTCCTGCCACTATTATTGGTATTAGGCTATCATTTTCATCATCGAATCCAACCGAAATAGTGGGGGCTTGTATTTTCGCCACCAGTTGTGCCATGGTTATTGCTGTTTCGTTGGATTACTGGTTCCGAATCCGTAAGCATTGGAGGAGGAAAGGATAATGCTGATAACAGTTCTGACTTCTGTTTCCCGCTGGGCGATACCTTTCTTGTTGCTATGCATTCCTATATATGGGTTTTGCAAACGCATACCAGTATACGAAACGTTTGTAGAAGGGGCGGAAGAGGGTTTCTATACCGCGATAAAAATAATTCCCTTTCTGGTAGGAATGTTGGTGGCTATTTCTGTTTTTCGTGCCTCAGGGGCCATGGATTACCTCATATGGGCTATAATGCCGGTAATGACTGCAATCGGTGCCCCTCCTGAGGTGCTCCCGCTGGCAGTGATGAGGCCCTTGTCTGGCAGTGGCGCTTTGGGGCTGGCCACTGAACTTATGCGAGCCTATGGTGCTGACTCAATGATTGGGCGAATGGCTTCAGTGATGCAGGGAACTACTGATACTACATTTTTTGTGCTGACCGTATATTTTGGCTCGGTAGGAATAAGAAAATTCAAATATGCAATAATCACTGGTTTGAGTGCAGACATAACAGGATTGTTAGCGTCTATCTATATATGCAATCAATTGTTTCAGTGATCTTAATGGCTGAACCCTAAGTGCCTGATTCCTTTGTAGACTAAGCTTTGGTACCAATACAAGTATTTAATTGAATTAGATAGTGATAATAATGACACACTAGATATTATTTTACTATTGTTGCGGCAATAAGTTTTGTATTAGAATAGATAGAAATGTAGAAAAAAGGAGAATGCAGATTTGAAAAGCGATATCGAAATAGCACAAAGTGCTAAAATGAAACCCATAGTAGAAATAGCTAATTCTATTGGACTGTCGGAGGACGATATAGAGCTATATGGCAAATATAAAGCCAAAGTGTCTCTGGAGACCTGGGACAGACTGAAAGATAAGCCATCAGGTAAATTAGTATTAGTAACTGCTATTAACCCTACCCCGGCTGGAGAAGGTAAGACAACTACTACGGTAGGACTGGGCATGGCCTTGAATAAAATCGGCAAGAAGGCGATTATTGCACTGCGTGAACCCTCCCTGGGGCCAAGCTTCGGGATAAAAGGCGGTGCAGCCGGAGGTGGGTATGCACAGGTTGTACCAATGGAGGATATTAACCTTCATTTTACTGGCGATTTTCATGCGGTAACGACTGCGCATAACCTTTTGGCAGCTATTTTGGACAATAGTATCCACCAGGGCAATCCGCTGAACATTGATCCTCGTCAGGTGGTTCTGCGCCGGGTGATGGATCTGAATGAAAGAGCATTGCGAAATATTATAGTCGGACTGGGCGGTAAAATTAACGGCGTACCTCGCGAATCAGGGTTTGACATAAGCGTTGCATCGGAAATAATGGCGGTTTTATGTCTTTCCAAAGACCTTATGGACTTTAAAGAACGTGCTGCACGCATAGTGGTTGCTTATAGATATGATGGAACCCCGGTAACAGCAGCTGATTTGAAAGCTGCAGGCTCGATGGCGCTATTGATGAAAGATGCCATAAAACCTAATTTGGTTCAGACTCTGGAAAACACCCCGGCTTTCATTCATGGAGGACCTTTTGCGAACATTGCCCATGGTTGCAATAGCATTATGGCAACCCAAATAGGTTTGAAATTGGCGGATTACATGATTACTGAGGCAGGATTCGGAGCCGACCTGGGGGCGGAAAAATTCTTCAACCTTAAATGCCGTTATGGCGGCTTAAAACCAAATGCGGTGGTGCTGGTGGCCTCAATACGTGCCTTGAAAAACCATGGCGGAGTTACTAAGGACAAGCTGGCCGAAGTAAATATGTCAGCCTTGGAAGATGGAGTAAAGAACCTGGAAAAACATCTGGAAAACTTGAAGCTGTTTGGGGTTCCGGTAGTAGTCGCCCTTAATGAATTCCCCGGTGATACCAAAGAAGAAATTGCATTAATTGCCGGAAAATGTACAGCCTTAGGTGCTGAACTGGCCATATCCAGAGTGTGGATGGAAGGCGGGCAGGGTGGAGAAGATCTGGCCCGAAAAGTTATTGCTGCCACTGATCGTGATTCCAATTTTAAGTGTTTGTATGAATTAGAAATACCATTGAAAGCAAAAATAGAAGCAATTTGCACGCAGATATATGGAGCAGATGGGGTCAGTTACAATAAGGCGGCCGAAGATCTGCTGAAACGTTTTGAAGAGATGGGTTATGGGAATCTGCCCATATGTATTGCCAAGACTCAATATTCTTTATCAGATGACCTTAAAGCGATTGGCAGACCTCAAGGTTTTACAGTTAATATCAGGGAAGTAAGGCTTTCTGCTGGAGCCGGTTTTATTGTAGCGATTGCCGGAGATATTATGACGATGCCTGGCTTGAGCAAAGTTCCCGCTGCCGAAAAAATTGATATAATGCCAAACGGAGAGATAGTAGGCCTATTTTAGTAACTGGATAAAAAGCGGCACCGCCAAGGTGCCGCTTTTAGGTTTTTTAAAACTATTTTAGAATAAGAGATAACAGCTCGGCTCGAGTTTGAGACCGGGACTCAAATATGCCCCTCACCGCTGAGGTTACAGTTAAAGCTCCCGGCTTTTTAATCCCCCGCATAGTCATGCACATATGTTCTGCTTGCATAATTACCATTACCCCCATAGGATTTAAGGTATTAAATATGCAATCCGCAACCTGAGAGGTTAAGCGTTCTTGCAGCTGCGGCCTGTGGGCATAAGATTCTACCACTCGAGCCAGTTTGCTTATTCCCACTACTTTACCGCCTTTAGGAATATAGGCAACATGAGCCAGACCATAGAAGGGCAAGAAATGAAGCTCACAAATAGAGAAGAGAGGAATATCTTTTACCAGCACCAATTCATCATGATATTCGGTAAAGGATACATCTAAATAATCACGGGGATCTTCATACATTCCCGACAAGATCTCTTCATACATTCGGGCTACCCGAGCTGGAGTCTGAGCTAGTCCCTCACGCTCAGGGTCCTCGCCGATTGCCTCCAGAATTAATCTAAACGCCCTGGCTATTTTTTCCTTATCAAAATTTTTCTTATCCATGGTTTCCTCCATAATCTTAATACTATTATCTTATTCTGGGGAAAAGATATGTAAGGCAATCAAATCAATTAGCCTCAGCTCTTAACATGTAATTGATTTTATAGCTTCTTAATAATAACAGAAACCGCTATATTTTTATCAAAAAATATTTTATTCCTCGCCGTATATTTACTGGTTATATCGTTTATTGAGTGCCCGTCTGGCTTCTTCCTGGCTCTGAAATATATGCGGGGTCATATTGTTTTCGCGCAGAGTATCGCCAAGTTTCATGCGCATAAAAGCGCCGGTTGAATAACGGGTGACATTCTCATAGTATTTTTCGACGACTGTGCGAACCATTTCCATATATGGCTCAATCAATTCCGGCAGGATATCAAAATTATCGTAATTGACAATGGTGTAAACCCGGTGTTCGAGGGGCCCAAGGTTTAAAGCGATTTGTTCCTGTATGGCCTTAATGTCATCCAGGGAACGAATCGAAAGCCCTTCAAAATTAACGAAAAAGGTATTTTCTTCTGCCATATATGTCAGCCGTTCACTTATGGGCAAGGCCAGCATTTCTTTTTTTAGACCCATAGGTCCGGCGGTAAATATTCTTTTATCCATGATTTTAAGATTTGGGCTTATTCGGGGAACAAACCCCATCTGGTCCAGAACATCCTTGCGCATATCAATGCCGGGGGCAATTTCCATCAATTCCAGACCTTCTTCACATAAGCGAAAAACTGCTCTCTCTGTAATATAGAGCACAGCTTTACGATTAGCTATAGCCACTTTTCCGGCAAAGGTAATCTGTTCCACTTTTTGGACAAATTTTTTAACTCGTCCCTCCTGGATAATCTGCAGATTGCCGTTTTCGACAGCTATCTGCAAACCATCAGCAGTAAAGCTGCCCACAAATACAACCTTTTTGGCATTTTGACTGATATTAATAAAACCGCCTGCTCCGGCTATGCGAGGGCCAAATTTACTAACATTAAGATTTCCGTTTTGATCAGCCTGAGCCAGCCCCAGACAGCTTAAATCCAGTCCTCCGCCATCATAATAGTCAAATTGGTAAGCCTGATCGATAACCGCGCTAGCATTGCTGGCTGCGCCGAAGTCCAGACTTCCAGCCATAACCCCACCTATTACTCCAGGTTCAGCCGTTAAGGTAAGAAGTTCCTGAATACCTTCTTCCGCCACCACGCTGGCTATTCCTTCAGGAACGCCAATACCCAGGTTAACTATACTGTTGGCCGCCAGTTCAAAAGCCGCCCTTCGCGCTACAATTTTGCGTTCATTAAGAGCCAAAGGTGCAATGGAAGCCAGTGGTATACGATATTCACCTGCAAAAGCCGGATTGTAATGGGTAGCCCAGGTTTGCCGATGATTTTCCGGCGGACTGACCGCGACGCAGTCAACCAGTATGCCAGGTATTTTTATGCTGCGCTGCGGCAATGATCCTCTATCTGCAACTCGTTCCACCTGAGCTATAACAAATCCGCCGGAGTTTTTGGCCGCCATGGCTATTGACAAGCCGTCCAGAGTAAGGGCTTCTTTTTCCAGGCTGAGGTTGCCATCCAGATCAGCGGTGGTAGCTCGGATTATAGCTACATCTATAGGAAAAGTTTTATAAGCCAGGTATTCATTGCCATCAAACCAAATCAATTCCACCAGGTCTTCCCTGGTACAGGTATTAAGCTTACCGCCTCCTATGCGAGGATCTACGAAAGTACCCAATCCAACAGCACTGATGGTGCGAGGTTTGTGAGCTGCAATATCACGAAACATGGAGCATATTATACCCTGAGGCAGATTATATGCTTCCATCTTGTTATCCAGGGCCAGGTTAACCAGCTTGGGGGTCAAGCCCCAATGACCACAAACTACTCTTTTTAGTAATCCTGCATGGGCCAGATGATTACAGCCCCGATCCTGCCCATCACCCAAACCGGATACATAAACAAGAGTTAAATCTCGGGGTTCGCCGGTAGCCAAAAACTTTTTTTCCAATTCAACCAACATATTCTCAGGAACCCCGATGCCAATAAAACCGCCAATCCCTACAACATCTCCGCTTTTTATTATTCCCACTGCGTCCTGAGCGGAAACCACTTTGCCTTTTTTCATACCGGAAAATAAGTCTGTACTAATCGGATGTGAAGTAGTTTTCAACCAACAAATCCTCCTCTATTAACATAATTGAATAATTGAGTATTCAAAAGCATACCGACAAGTTTCTATTTAGATTGTCAATTCCCTTTATATTTTCCAACTAAGCTCATAAAAAACTATAAAAAGCATTAGATATAGCCCCTTTAGGTACTGATTTCCCTATGAACTTATGGTTAAACATTACATTGAGTTTTAATAAGCAAGCCTGCGGATTGAGCGAAAATTAAATAAATAAATTAATAAATAATTATCGAAAATCCTAATTCCTCACTATATATTAGGCAATTGGGGAAGGATAAATAATATTTTTGTAGAACAATACATACAATTGAGAATTTCCTGGTGGTTTTGCGTGATAATGAAATAAAGGAGTTTTATTTTGAGGCTGGCAAAATACCTGGCTCAAGCTGGGATAGCGTCGCGCCGGCAGGCGGAAGAAATAATAAGGATGGGCCGGGTTAAACTCAACGGGTTAATTGTTACTGAACTGGCTACCCGCGTAAATCCTAAAACAGACCATATCGAACTGGATGACAGGATTGTTGAATTACAGCAGCATATATATATATTACTTAATAAACCACCGGGCTATATTAGTGCAGTAAATGACCCCTGGGGACGTCCTACCGTCCTGGAACTGGTGAAGGACATAAATAAACGTATCTATCCGGTGGGACGCTTGGATTATGATACCGAGGGACTTCTTTTGCTGACCAATGATGGAGAATTTACCAATCTGATGATTCACCCCCGTTATAAAATAGAAAAAAAGTATGCGGCTTGTGTAGCCGGAAAGATAGAAAACACTGCGCTGAGGACTTTGCAAAACGGAGTATATCTGGAAGATGGGATGACTGCTCCAGCACAGATTCACCTTCTAAGCCGTGATGACAAGTCTTCCCGGATTGAGTTGCTGATTCATGAAGGTCGCAAGAGACAGGTTAAAAGAATGTGCGCTGCTATAGGGCATCCCGTAATAAGCCTTAAACGGGTTGCATTTGGATTTCTAACTTTGAAAGGCGTAGAGCTGGGGAATTATCGTTATCTGCAAGAGAATGAAGTGCACCGCTTGAAGGCTTTGGTGTTGTATGATGAAATATAAATATATATTTATTATAGAGACAGGATAAAAATTCTCAGCTATATAACATATTGTATATAGGAGTTGAACATGTATTGTCAGAAATAAAGTTGAAACTTCGTTTCGATTATCAAGGCAAAGCAAAAACCGGTAAGCTTTTCGGAAATAAAAATGTGGAACAGATGGCGGAAGAGACCAGACAGCAGCAGGTATCTCTGCTTAGAAACGTGCCGGTCCAGGGAGTTCGTATTGAAGATATAGAAATGAGTCAAGAAGTATATGCGGTAATTGATGAATTGAATGGCAAAAAACTGGCTTATGCTCCGGTTATTATTACTTTTTATGCTGACAGCATTGAGGATGCTATAAAATTCTCAATGAAGGAGGAATTCAGAACGATAGAAATAATTGAACCTGATGAGTTGGTGCTTTCCAAAAACGATATTGAAAAGCTATTATATAAGGTTAGTACTGAGTTAGTAGCCTATAAGGATTATTTACTGCGTAAAATGGATACCTGGAAATAGGTAGGGGGGAAATATATGGAGAAGGTAACATTGGAATCAATTGTGGAAGCGGTTAATGATTTGCCATCCTTACCGCATGTAGTAATTAAAATAATGGAATTGACTGAGGATCCCAATGCTACTGCCCAAAATATTAACGAAGTATTGAATCAGGATCAGGGTATGACAGCCAAAGTGCTTCGCTTGGCTAATTCAGCATTTTATGGATTCCCCCGGCGAATTTCCACAGTAACCGATGCCACTATTTTTCTTGGGTTTAAGACGGTTCGAAGTATTGTAATGGCCGCCTCAGTAAGTGACTTACTTAGTAAAGAGATGGAGGGTTACGCATTAGCTCAGGGAGAACTGTGGAAGCATTCCCAATGTGTTGCCATTGCAGCTCGTTTAGTTGCCAAAAACTGCAAGTGCTTCACGTTGGATGTAGCTTATACCGCTGCTTTATTACATGATATCGGCAAGGTAGTGTTGAATAGCAATATGAAGCAAGCTTACCATGAGGTAATTGCTCTGGTGGAATCTGACCACCTTCCATTTACTGAAGCTGAAGAAAGAATATTTGGTTTCAACCATGCTGCAGTCGGAGCTAAGATAGCTGAGAAATGGAATTTACCGCCGGATCTGGTGGAGGCGATTGCTTTTCATCATAACCCGGATCAAGCTGAAATTAATCGTCAGCTCACATCAATTGTACATATCGCAGATGTAATTTGTCTGTCAATGGGGATGGGAATAGGTATCGATGGGATGCTTTATCCTCTTTCCCCGCAAGCTATGCAAGTAATAAATTTTAGTGAAAAAGATGTGGATAACACTATTTCCCAATTGGTGGACTTATTTGTAGACCAACAAAGTTTTTAAAACATAATAATCTATTGTTGATTTTTAAAAAATAATCTGTATAATTAAATAATTGTTAATATGGAAATGCGATGATAGGGAAAAAGTATAACAAGAATTTCTTCAGAGAGCTGCCGGTTGGTGTGAGGCAGTGAAAGAGTTATTGCCAGATCACCCTTGAGCAGACTGCTGAAACCCTTTTTGGAGATTAAGCGTGGACGGGACTCACCGTTATATGAGGATACATTGATTGATGTATTAAAGTGGTTGTAACCCAACAATTAAGGTGGTACCGCGGAAGATATTTGGCCTTTCGTCCTTTATTTTAAAGAACGATAGGCTTTTTTATTTATCAAAACGATCTACCGTGTACTTTTCTAAAAAAAGCAAGGAGATGATAATATGATTACACTGGATAAAATCTATCATGCGGCATTCGTTCTAAAAAATGTAATCAGGCAAACAGATTTAATCAAGGCGAGCAACTTGCATCCGGACTGCAATATTTATTTGAAAGCCGAAAATTTACAGATTACAGGTTCATTTAAAGTTAGGGGTGCATACTATAAGATCTCCCAGTTGTCAGACGAGGAAAAAGCCAAAGGAGTTATTGCTTGTTCTGCAGGAAACCACGCTCAGGGCGTTGCCTTGGCGGCTACTCAAAATGGCATCAAGTCTTTGATATGTATACCTGACGGAGCTCCAATATCCAAAGTAGAGGCTACCAAGAACTATGGTGCTGAAGTCTGTTTGGTTGAAGGAGCATATGATGATGCTTATGAAATGGCTTTAAAACTTCAGAAAGAGAGCGGCGCAGTATTTATTCATCCCTTTGATGATGAGATGGTTATTGCGGGGCAAGGCACAATTGGTTTAGAAATTCTTAACCAGATTCCCGATGTGGATGCAGTTATCGTCCCGATTGGCGGCGGCGGGTTGATCAGTGGGGTTGCTTATGCTATAAAATCATTAAATCCCAAGATTAAAGTATATGGGGTGCAGGCGACGGGTGCACCATCAATGTATAATTCCCTGACCAATCACAAGATGGCTACCCTTGCCTCAGTCAAAACAATCGCTGATGGGATTGCAGTAAAGACACCGGGAGACATTACTTTTAACATTTGTCAGAATTATGTTGACGAAATCGCAGTTGTAACCGACGATGAGATTTCAACGGCCATTTTAAGCCTGATTGAACAACAAAAACTAGTTGCAGAAGGGGCTGGAGCTGTTTCAGTAGCAGCGGCATTGTTTAACAAATTTCCGATTAAAGGCAAAAAGGTAGTATGCTTAGTATCAGGAGGAAACATTGATGTTACCATCCTTTCAAAGGTAATCGACAGGGGACTGCAAAAGGAAGGACGCCTGGCCAGGCTTACCATAGAGCTTATCGACAAGCCCGGCCAGCTGCGCGAAGTATCTAAGATCATAGCCAATCTGGGCGCTAATGTTATTTCCGTTAACCATGACCGAACTGATGTAAATATGGATATTAACTCTTGTTTTTTGGGAATTTCCATGGAAACCAGAAACCACAGGCATGTTGAAGAAATTAAAAATGAACTGGCCAGACATGGCTATAAAATAATATAAAACGGGGAGGAATCTAGCATGCTGAAAAAAGTTCATACTCATAAGGCGCCAGATGCAATCGGCCCTTATACACAGGCAATTATCGCTCAGGGATTTGTTTTTACTTCTGGTCAGATTGCGATTAATCCTGATACCAATTCAGTGGCTGGTGCAACTATCGAAGAACAGACTGAACAGGTTATCTGCAACCTTAAGGAGATTTTACGAGAAGCAGGCACAACCCTGGATAATGTGGTTAAAACCACCTGCTTTCTAGCAGATATGAATGATTTTGCCGCATTTAATAATGTTTATGGACAGCATTTCAGTGGAAACCCGGCTCGTTCCTGCGTGGCAGTTAAACAGCTTCCTAAAAATGTATTGGTTGAGGTGGAGGTCATTGCATCCCTATAACATTGGCTATAAGCTGATTATCCGTAAATAAATAACTGTTTTTTAATGTTGCTTGAGATTTATGAAGTACTGGAAAAGAGATAAATAAATGAATGAAAAGAAACTGTACGAGATTCTAATGCAAGTAAAAAACGGGCAATTAGATATTAAAGATGCCTATCAGGCTCTGAAAATACTGCCTTATGAAGAGATGGGTTTTGCCAAGCTTGATCATCACCGTGCTATCAGGGATAACTTTCCGGAAGTGATTTACTGTGAAGGTAAAACGACAGAGCAAATCGTGCTTATTTTCCAGCGTTTGGTTCAGCAAAATAATAATATTATTGGCACACGAGCTAATTTGGAGATATATAACGCTCTTAAGAATGTGGTCTCAGATATTCAAATTAACCCTGTTGCGAATTTGCTCTACATAAAACGTTTTGTGCCTCCAACATTAGGGCGGATAGCGGTGGTAACTGGGGGAACGGCTGATATGCCTGTTGCTGAGGAAGCAGCTCAATGCCTTGAAGTAATGGGCGGTGAGGTTGATCGGATTTATGATGTTGGAGTTGCAGGCATCCACCGTTTACTGGATAAAGTCGAGCAGATAAATCGGGCTCAGGTAATTATTGTGGCAGCCGGAATGGAGGGGGCTCTGGCCAGTGTAGTAGGAGGTTTATTTAAACAGCCGGTAATTGCAGTGCCTACCAGCGTAGGCTACGGAGCCAGTTTTAAAGGATTGGCTGCCTTACTTTCGATGCTGAACAGCTGCGCTGCGGGGGTAGGGGTAGTTAATATTGACAATGGGTATGGAGCAGCTGCTCTGGCAATAGCTATTCTGAATACTCAAGCTTCCCGCTAGAGACAAGCGAGACAAGGGAGACAAGGGGACGGTTCTTTTGCCTGCAGGGTCATTTCTTAGTATATCAATATATAAGGACGATGATTATTAATGACCAGACAGGCACGTAAAATAAGTAAACAGAAATTTATCACGTTATAATGCGCGGCAATGAAAGGAAAAATATCTTTGCAGACAGAAATGAAAAGCAACGATTTCTGGGAGGTTATTAAATCCCAAAAAAGGAATCAGGTTTCATGTTGTACGCTTATTGTCTTATGGATAACCAGGTGCATTTTTATTAAATACTTATAATAATAATTTGGCGGAAATAACGAAAAATATAACGGTTCGTTATGCTTCGTTCTATAACTGGAAATACAATCGAGTGGGACATGTTTTTCAGGCTTGTTTCAAAAGTGAACCCTTTGAGGATAAAAAATATTTGTTAGCTGTTATAAGAGATATCCATAACAATCCCTTAAAACAAACCTATCTCAGCGAACCATCGCGGCCCTACTGGGAATAAACAAAAGCACAGTTGAACGGCAGAAACAAATGCAGGCAAAAGAACCGTCCCCTTAATACATGGATAAAGGCCAAAACTCAGGCATAAGATAGAGAGAGAAAAGATTGCCTGGAGGATGGTATTATGAATAGGTTTTTTAGTCGGGTGGAAAAAGGTCTGATTCGAATTGTAATCTTAGGTTTGTTGTTAATGGTTGTGGTACAGGGATTAATGACGGTTGACCCGATTCGCTTTTATCTAAGCTGGGGCGAAAGAATGGAGGGCCAGAGCTTTGAGATCCCGGTTAACTTCCCTCAAAAAGCTGAGGCGCCATCAGTTGGGGGAACAAAATCGCCCCATTCAAAGATGACTATTGGGGTAGAAAAGTTTTCGTCATTGCCCAGAACTAAGATATTAATAAATGGACAGGAAAAATATAATTTTTCTGAAAAACTGGTAACTATTGAGGTTAACGCAGGTGATACAGTTGAGATAGACTCTACTGCTTATAATTTTCCTATTGACTATAAAGTCATGGCTGTTTCCTCTAACCTTGCTTTCCCTGATGAAGATCAAATCTTTACTGCCAATCAAACCATGGTAATGATCGGTACAATTATAGTAAAATAGAAAAAACAATGTGAGGTGGAATGGGTAGTGGAAATAGGGAGTAAAATCGTAGCCACATCAGCTATTCAAATAGCGCTATCTTTATCCCGCTCGGAAGAAGTAGCGGTTAAAAAATCATTATTGGAGAATTACGGCGTTAAAGCGGTAGCAGTTGATTACGGAGGGGAGTTTATTACATCGGTGGCCAAGATTGTTGAAAGGGCGGTAGTAGCTGCAAAGCGTGAAGGTGTAATCAAGGAGACCCACGCGGATGAAGGGGCTGTAGCAGGTGCAACTCGTGAGGCTTTAGCCCAGATAATGCCGAAAGCTATTGGGCTTAATGTAGGTGGTAAAATAGGTGTAGCTCGTTATAAAGATCATATTAGCGTGGCTATATTCTTTGGGATAGGCTTGCTTCACCTTGATGAGGTTTCTATCGGGCTTGGACACCGGGCAGTATCATAAAAAGAGAGGCAGGCCAGGAACAGAATGATGGTAAGGGGAATTAGGGGCGCTATTACCGTAAAAGAGGATAATGCCGAAGAAATATTACAGGCTACAACTGAGGTTCTGGAAGAAATAATTAAACAAAATGATCTGAATATACAGCAAATTGCCAGCATAATATTTACAGCTACTGCTGATATCAAATCGGTTTTTCCGGCTCAAGCGGCTCGTTTAATGGGTTTAAATATGGTACCTCTAATGTGCGCTCAGGAGATTGAAGTGCCAGGGTCACTTCCGCTCTGCATCAGGCTGCTGCTTTATGTTAATACTGATAAAGAACAGGATGAAATATATCATGTTTTTCTTAAGGATGCCGCTAAACTAAGAACAGATTTGCCAAGAAGAAGTGATGCTGAAACGAAGTAACAGGATTACTCAATATTTATCGAGCTAGGGTAAGATGTGCATTAAGAATTTCGAAGGATGCATATTCGCTAATAAAAGAATCTCCGTATCTCTAATGCAGGGCAACGGGGATTTTGTGCGTAATAGACAGATGTAAATCAGCAAAGCGTTTATTCTGTTTTCAGAATCTTTAGTATTATTAGGTTGAGCCCATGTTATACTAATTGCATACATAATTTAAGGATTGAACCATGGGAGAATAATTTAATGCAACGATTTAAACTGGCTGCACGGAATGAGAAAAGTAAAAATACTGTGGTGGCGATTCCTGCATCGGGACAAACCCTTTACATTGGTGAAGGATATTGCACTGTCATTGCGGGGCCATGTGCAGTCGAAAGCAGAGACTCCTTTGTGAAAACAGCCCTGCTCCTAAAAGAAATGGGAGCGCATATATTGCGAGGTGGTCTTTTCAAGCCGCGAACATCACCTTATTCATTTAAAGGATTGGGAAGAGAAGGACTGGCAATAATGGCGGAAGCCCGTGAATTGACGGGGTTGCCGCTGGTGAGCGAGATTATGGACGTTAGAGACTTGGATTATATGTATGAGCAGGTTGATATTCTGCAGGTGGGCAGTAGAAATATGCAGAATTTTACCTTGCTGGAAGAATTGGGCCGGCTTGAAAAACCAGTTCTGCTAAAAAGGGGTTTATCAGCCACCATTGAGGAATGGCTTTTGGCCGCGGAATATATTCTGAGTAACGGAAATCCCAGAGTTATATTATGCGAAAGGGGTATCCGCACATTTGAGATATTGACCCGTAATACAGTTGACATTGGGGCTGTTCCTTTGCTCAAGCAATTATCACATCTTCCGATTATAGTTGATCCCAGCCATGCAACCGGGAAATGGAAAATGGTAATCCCTGTTGCGAAGGCAGCGATTGCAGCAGGAGCGGATGGAGTTATGGTTGAGGTGCACCCCGACCCTGACCAAGCGCTTTCTGATGGCAAACAATCCTTAACCCCGCAAAACTTTCGGATACTATATGAGCAAATAAAAAAAATAGCCGATCTGGATGGTAAGATTTTGGTTTAAATTATTTGTAGAAAAAATAACTGTTGTCTTGAATTGTGTCCGGAAAGCACAACTGTGTGGAATATCTATTCAATTAGATTAAAGGATGTGATCAAGGAATAAACGTTATTAAAAATGGAACACCAGATGATCTTCATAGTAGTATGCAGATAAATACTACTATCGATTACTATCGAATTAAGTAATATTAGATATATAATTGGAAGTGAGTAAGAAAATAAGTATGGGTTGATTTTGCATGCATATTTTCTTAAACAAATTTGTTCGTTCATTTCATAGCTGTCATTCTCAGTGAAGGTTCATAAGGCTCCCCCTGCGGGCAATTTATATGCTCTGCCGGCAACATAATTATTATAGCTTCATAGCTTCGGTTTAGATTTGAATCACAGAATACGAGTTACTTAGAACTCCAGGTGCGTAGTAATACGGTTAATAATAATGACAAACCAAGGATAAATAAAAATTATTGAACTGGCACGTTAATTGCATTATAAGCTTTAGAGAAAACATAAGGAATTTTAAGATTGATGGGGGGAGTATAAGAATAAAACTACAATCAATTACAGATTCCATGAAAAATAAGCTTGAGATAGAAATATTTTGTATTTTTATAGAATCAGGCTATTAATCTTGCGTTAGAAGAGATAAAGAACCCCCAGAGGAGGATTCACCTATAGAACAATACCAATGTTTACTGCTGGATATAGATATTTTGCTGGAGTATTATAGAGATATTGGTGCCAGATGTATTAGGTGCTGAGTATTGATATTTATAATAAAATCATATTATAATAACCCTTTAGAGGCCTGATAAATTCTTCAGAAAAGTGATGTAGCAACAACTGAAATATTTAGAATTATGTAATATTTATAGACCATAATGAGGCTGAATAAAATCGTGCTGTACTCGGGAAAAACTCGGAAGATGGATGTACAAGCTCAAATTATAATGAGATTTATCCCAGCGATCTTTATATGGCAGGTTCTATAATAATTGTATAATTGCCGCAGTATCATCAAGATAAATGAAATTTGGTTGGACAAAATGATATTTGCCGGAAAATTGTCTAGCATATTATCGGATCTAAACAACTAAAATCAAACTGAAGTACGGATGTTATAGCTATTCAATTATTCAGTAGCTAAATAATATCAATCGGGCAGATGCAATAATTAAGGGTCGAGGGCTAGATCCAGGAAAGGTGGGGAGTATATGTCA
Organism: Syntrophomonas sp.; assembly: GCA_028709585.1. Classification (GTDB taxonomy): domain Bacteria; phylum Bacillota; class Syntrophomonadia; order Syntrophomonadales; family Syntrophomonadaceae; genus PHAA01. The sequence goes on from JAQVWS010000002.1 coordinate 49,867, forward strand.
TTACCGATGGTTACTTGTTTGTCAGGGCTTTCAGGAGTATTTGTAGTTATGTCTTTTTTATTGATAATGGTCAATTTGAGTTCCAGATTGGCAATCTCATTAGAGAAGAAGCCGGAACTTGAAAAACAAGCCTAGGCATATTTATTAAAGAAAATTAATTGGAGAGAAGGAGTATTTTTAAATGGATTTTCTTCTGAGTATGTGGCAATCAATGTCATTTGATAACCTTTATTGGGGTCATATTGTTATGTGGCTCATAGCTTTCTTATTTATGTATTTAGCTATTGCCAAGGGTTATGAACCCCTACTGTTATTACCTATAGCCTTTGGTATGCTTTTAACTAATCTTCCCTCAGATATTATGCAGCCCGGACAAGGATTACTATGGCGTTTCTACCACTACGGTGAAGAATGGGCAGTAATTCCACCCCTGATTTTTCTCGGGATAGGTGCTATGACCGACTTCGGACCGGTTATTGCCAATCCCAAGACATTGATTCTAGGTGCAGGCGCACAGGGCGGAGTGTATGTGACCTTCTTCGGGGCTCTGCTTTTGGACTTTAATATTCGCCAGGCAGCGGTTATTGGTATTATTGGCGGTGCTGACGGACCAACTACTATATTCTTAGCTTCCAAACTGGCTCCGGAAATGATGGGAATCTGCGCGGTGGCAGCCTATTCTTACATGGCTCTGGTACCGGTTATCCAGCCGCCGGTTATGAGACTTCTAACCACTGAGAGTCAAAGAAAGATTCGCATGAAATCTCTGCGCAAGGTTTCGAAACTGGAGAAAATATTCTTCCCTATCATCACGGTTATTATTATTACCTTGGTTGTGCCCGATGCTGCAGCTTTGATGGGCATGTTCTGCCTGGGTAATCTGATGAGAGAATCTGGAGTTGTTGAACGTCTCAGCCAAACAGCTCAAAACGAATTGATGAATATTGTTACTATTTTCCTGGGAATATCAGTTGGTGCTACCATGCCGGCTGAGCTGTTCCTGACCCCCGCGGTTATAGGAGTATTTATTTTGGGAACGGTGGCCTTTGCCGGTGCTACTGCCTGCGGACTGGGCTTAGCTCACCTTATGAACCTGTTCCTGAAGGAAAAGATCAATCCATTGATTGGTGCAGCTGGAGTTTCGGCCGTGCCGATGGCAGCCCGGGTATGCCATAAGGTTGGACAGGAAGCCGACAAGAGGAATTACTTGCTGATGCACGCCATGGGCCCGAACGTAGCTGGAGTTATTGGTACTGCAGTGGCTGCAGGTATGTTTATCAGCGTTTTGAAGTAAGCTATTATTTGAGCCTGAGGTTAATATGATAATGTTAAGCTAGTCATAATGCTGAGCTTATGATGTATTAATTTAAATAGGTTTAGTATATGATAAGCGAGTACAATCATTTTAACTTTAGTAATAAAAAACAAAATTATTAAAAGGAGGAGTTTTTCGAATGGCAACTATTGAAAGCCCAATGGCAGGAAAAGTATTGGAGATCAACGTTAATGTTGGAGACACTATTGCTGAGGATGATGAGATAATAGTTCTCGAAGCTATGAAAATGGAGAATCCTATCTTTGCAACCGATGGCGGCGTAGTAAAGGAAATCAAGGTTAAAGATGGCCAGCAGATAGCAGAAGGCGAAGTTATATTAGTTTTGGAATAATCCAAAGCAGTTTTACGCCTAGACAAGCCTCAAAAGAGCAGTAATAATTCAGATCAGAGAACCGCTTGAAAGATAGTTTGTTTCAAGCGGTTTTTTGCAACTAAAAAGATGTTTATAAGTTAGCTCAAATTAATGATTATTATCAAAATATACTAAAGAACAAAGAAATACCTCCGTATTTTTGGTTACATTTAGTGAATATTAATAAAAACCAGTATGCTATAATCAAATAGTTGATTTTAGATACTAGGGAGTGAATAACAGTTGGCTCGTATGTACCAGGTCCAAGCTAAAGAAGTAAATTGCAGATCATGTAATAAAACGGTAATGGAGGACGCATATCATTGCCCCGATTGTAATGTTGGCGCGCCGGGAATATACAGCCGATGTCCCCAATGTAAGTCAGAGAACTATGTTTATCATAAATATGGCTATGCTTTTATACGGGGGCTGCTGGCTATCTGTATAGTAGGTCCACTGGGACCGATATTCGGCTTTATCGGCTATAACCGAACCGAATGTATATGCTTGGATTGTAAGCAGGGATGGTTTCCTTTCCAGCCGGAAGAACAATATACTCGTTTAAATACCTATGTGGGCGAAGAAGGAAGAATGTCCAGAAAATTCAAGCAAATACCCTCCAATACAACAGCGGAAAAAGGTAATTAGCTGTTATTGATGTATATTAGTAGGTTCGTCTTAATTGCACATGATTGTCCATTTAAGCTGTTAGCTGATAAAGAAAGGTGAAGGAATTGTAATGGAGCTGTTCATGCCCGTATTGTCTGTTCTGCTTATTGATATTGTCTTAAGCGGTGATAATGCTATTGTTATAGCCCTGGCCTGCAGAGCCCTGCCGCCTCATCAAAAAAAGAAAGCCATACTCTTAGGCAGCGGCTTGGCTGTATTGCTTAGATGTATATCAGTGGTGGTGGTCACCTTCCTGATGCGAGTTCCTTACCTTCAATTCGTAGGGGGTTTGGCATTGGTGTATATTGGCTTCGGATTGCTGGTGGGCGGAGAGGAAGATGAACATATTGAAGCGGCCGACAACCTGGCTAAGGCGGTTAAGACCATTATTATAGCCGATTTTATTATGTGTTTGGATAATGTGCTGGCTATTGCCGGTGTAGCCAAAGGAGATTGGCTGGTTATAATAATTGGGTTAGCCATAAGTGTTCCGTGTGTTGTCTTTGGAGCTCAAATATTATCGGCGGTTATGAGTAAATGGCCGGTTGTAGTATATATAGGTGCGGGCTTAATCGCCTATACGGCCGCAGAAATGATAGTGACTGATGCCAAAACCGTTCACTATCTGGAACCATATGCGCTGGTGATAAAGGCAGCAGTGGTGTTAGGAGTGCTGGGTTATGGCTATTGGATTCATAAAAAGAGGCAGGCAGTATATAAGCTTTAATTAATTAACAGCAAGAATAAAGCCCTTCGTTGCAATAGGCAAGAGGGCTTTTTTATTCTGGCTGGATGTTTACTTGAAGTAGTTTATTCCCATGGCGTCTCTTACTTCGGACATGGTTTCTTTGGCAACCTGGTGTGCTTTTTTGGTACCTTCCAGCAAAATATCTTTTACTAACCCAGGGTCTTGGGAGTACTTGATCCTTCTCTCCCGCATGGGGGACAGTAATTCATCGAGACATTCAGCCAATCGTTTTTTGCATGCCACACAGCCGATCTCACCTCGACGACACTCACCTTCTATTTGGGTTACCTCATTCTTATTAAAGACCTGATGATATTCATAGATGGTACATACTTCAGGGTGTCCAGGATCGTTTTTGTGAACCCGGGCTGGGTCGGTTACCGCGTTCATGACCTTTTTTCTCAGCTCCTGGGAGTCATCGCTTAAGTAGATAGCATTATTTAGGCTTTTGCTCATTTTGGCTTTACCGTCCAGACCTACCAGCCGCGGCACTGAACCCAGCAGTATATCTGGCTCGATCAGCACTGGCCGGTACAGATCATTAAAACGTCGGGCAATTTTGCGGGTAAACTCCAGATGTGGAATCTGGTCTTCCCCCACCGGTACCAGGTTGGCTTTGAAAATAGTAATATCAGCAGCCTGGCTGACCGGATAACCAAGAAAACCGTAGGTCATATCGCTGAAACCGTGCTGCTGCGCTTCGGATTTTACCGTAGGGTTATGCCTTAAAACATTGACGGTGGTAAACATGGAAAAATACATGGTGAGTTCATGAATTTCCGGGATCATGCTCTGAATAAAAATGGTAGATATTTCTGGGTTTAGTCCTGCCGCCAGATAGTCTTCGGCAATTTGCATAGTATCACGGCTTAAATTTTCCGGATTTTCAAAATTAGTAGTCAAAGCCTGAACATCAGCAATAATTATATAACTGTCATATTCTTCCTGCAGCTTAACCCGATTGGCGACACTGCCTACATAATGTCCCAGATGCAGTTTTCCGGTGGGGCGGTCGCCGGTAAGGATCCTTTTTCTGTTGACCATATTATTCCTCCTGCTTCTATATTAATAATAAACATATTTAATAATCACAATTAACATTTAAAATATCATTATAAGCCACAAAATTCAAGTACCTGCCAACTATGTAGGTATTGACCCGGCTGACACATTTGCGTTATTTATTGAATATTTAAGTATCAGGTCATCACTTTTAACAACTTTGACAGCCATTTTCCTGCAGTCCCATCCATGAAAAATTAGACGAAAAAATGTGCATATGT
>JAQVWS010000178.1 GCA_028709585.1 Syntrophomonas sp.
GCTGCTCAATGCCAAAGATAAAAAAGGCCATACGATTCCATTTGCTCCTTACTTTGAAAAGGTTATCTCTTCCCTGGCGTCCCAGGCAGCTATTTCACTTACTAACATGCAGCTTTTATCTGAAATCGAAAACCTGTTTAATTCCTTTGTAGAGGTTATGGCCACTGCTATTGACTCCCGGACTCCCTATAATGCAAATCATACCCGTCGGGTCGCTCTCCTGGCCGGTGAATTGGCCAGGGTTATCGATACCGCTGAAGAAGGTAAATGGGCGGAGGTACATTTCAGCCAGGATCGTACCGCCCAGCTGGTTATGGCCGGGTGGCTCCATGATATCGGCAAAATCGCCACACCTCTGTCAGTCATGAACAAATCCAGCCGTATTGAATCTCAGCTGGAATTGGTTATGCAAAGACTGGATTATATTGAAGCCAGTGTGAAGTCTCATTATTTGGAGACAAAACTGGCACTAATGAATAGCGGTGATATGGATTCAAGCAAGGCACTGGATGAAAAATGGCAGGTAGATATGGTTTTAATGCAGGAAACGCGAGATTTTATTAAAAAAGTTGATCAACCGGCTACTTTTGTAGATAAAGAAATCCTCGAGAAGGTACGTTCTATCGCATTCCGCATCTATGTAGATCAAATGGGCCACGAACGTCCCTGGTTAACTTCAGCTGAACTTACTGCTTTATCCGTGGCAAAAGGTACTTTGACTGATGCCGAGCGTCAGGTAATGGAAGACCATGTAGTAATAACTGAACGTATGCTTGAGAAAATACCCTTTACCCGTAAATTGAAAGAGGTTCCTTACTTTGCCAGCATTCACCACGAGCATCTGGATGGCAAAGGTTATCCCCGCGGGCTGGCCGGAGATGAAATCCCCCTGGAGGGAAGAATTCTAGCCCTGGTAGATGTGTTTGATGCCCTTACCGCAGCTGACCGGCCTTACAAAAAAGCTATGCCCACTGAGCAGGCTTTAAAAATACTGGGCTTTATGGTTAAAGACGGTGAACTGGATGGGGATCTTCTGCAGCTATTTGCTGATAATAAGGTCTGGGAAAGGATCATAGATTAATCCGGATTACGTCATTCCATTTGCAAAAACTCAAGTATTCCCCGGCTGATGTCCCTAAAAACCGGCGCGCAGTTTTCAGCTCCTGAACTGCCCTCTTCGGCCATAATTACGATGGCACAGCGTGGTTTATCAGCTGGTAAATATCCGGCAAACCAGGCATTAAGGATCTCTTCTTCGGCGTTTATCATTCTGCCGGTTTGGCTGGTAGCTGTTTTTCCTGCAACTCCCATTTCAGGAATGGCAGCTGTTTTTCCTGTTCCTTCTGCAACAACTTTCTCTAAAAGTTTCTGTACCTTAACGACCGTTTGTGATGTAACGACTTGCTGCCGTTCACCCAGGGGCAATACTTTCTGGCAGCCGTCCTGATCCACGGTATACCGAACCAGAGATGGCTGTGCCCACCAACCATCATCAGCTATTGTCGCCAATAATGATGCAATCTGTAACGGGCTTAGCATTACACCTTGCTGTCCCAACGATGCATTGCCCAGCGCCGCATCTCCTCCGTCAATCTTGACATAAGTGCCTATATTCCCTGGATTATATCCTATTATAGTTTCATCGGTCAGATGCAGCCGGTTAACATATTCCAAGAGCTTAGTTCTGCCCAAACTCAATCCAACTTGAATAAAGGCGGGGTTGCAGGAATTGGCAAATGCTTCGGCAAAGCTCATTGTACCATGCCCCTCTTTTTTCCAGCAATCAGTGCTTACCTGCTCATTATAAACATGTTTCCCCGAGCAAAAAAATCTCTCGTCCAGGTTAATTACGTTCTCTTCCAAAACAGCCGTGCTGAGCAGTATTTTAAAAACAGAACCCGGATTAAATCTGCTCAGAGCCCGATTCATTAAGGTGCTGCGGTCATCAAAAGCAATTATTTCCCCGACCTGGTCAGGACTGAAAGTGGGTCTGCTGGCCATAGCCAGGATCTCTTTGCTGTGGATATCCATAACTACCACCGCGCCTTTGGTTATATATTTATTCATGGAATTCTCCACTACTTCCTGAATACGTTTATCAATAGTTAATACCACACAGCCATTTTCCCGCTTTTCTTGCCGTATCTTGAAACTGAGTCCCGGAATCGTTTGCCCTCTGTTATCTGTTACCGAAACCAATTCCTGAATATAACCATTTCTTCCCCGCAATACCTTTTCATAAGCTTTTTCTATACCCGATTGTCCTTCGCCTGCGTCTCCATTACCGGCATAACCCAAAATATGCGCACAGAAACCGTCAGTGCCATATCGGCTGACAACCGGTGCAACTACTAATCCGGGCCAATCAGAAGAATTTATCTTTACGGCTTGATCCGGCATGATTTCACAATCAAATCTAATCAGCCTGGCATTTTTACCTTTATCATTTATCTCTGTTATTATCTTCTGTCTATCCTTTTTAAGCACCTGAGCCAACAAGCTGCTTAATTCGTCAATTCCTTCCCGCTCAATAACCTCCGGCAGGCCATAAAGCGCCCAAGAGGTCTGGTTATTGGTTAATGATGACAAGTTGCGATCCAGGATATCACCCCGCTGATATTCACGCATATCTATGTGCCGGCTGCGCATGGCAGCAGCCTGACGGCTGATTTTTCCCCCACTTATAACCTGAAAATAAAAAATTCTGCCCAGTATAATCGAAAATACCAGCAAGAATAAGCTCATAAGAATTAATATGCGCTTATTGACCAAAATTAAACCCCCTTAATCGCAGCTCTGTTAATAAATAGGATTGGCTGCAGGGGGGGTTGTTATACTTGGGGTTTACATATAAAGTTTAATTAAAAAAGGAAGATTATTGAGTATTTTTATCATATCTTCCCATGTGTCCTGAGTTACACGTATCTTAACCATCCCGCTGGTTTGGTCAAGGGTGGATACTATTCCCAAATTATCATAAGCCTCAACCAATTTGGTCAACATATCAATATATTCCGGACCTACCTGGGCGATAATCTCATCCTTCAGTTTTTTCGGCCACCCTTCTTAAAACGCTATTTTCCGGTACCGGCTGGTCAAAGGGTATTAAAACCCTCTGGCAAGGATGTCGCGCTCTATCCAATGAGTTACCCTCTGTATCAAACAACTGGCTAAAATGCAAATCCATAGTCCTTCCATCTGGAATCATAAGCTGAAGGTTTTCCCCGGGGCCAAAATTATTACGCTGTTCTATCTCCAGCAGGCGACCCTCCGGGTTATACCCTTTTACTATTCCGCAGAAATCACATCTGGACGGGACTGCCTGCCGGTTAATATCCTGAATTTCAAGCGCCTCCCCTTCTATAAACCCATTTGTGAAGGGTCGGGTTGCAACCGACCATAATTCTTCCATTCCTGCCATCATGACCGATTCCAAACCGCTG
>JAQVWS010000053.1 GCA_028709585.1 Syntrophomonas sp.
GCAAACCCATATACTTCAATTTTATACGGAATAATCATTGGCATACTAATGGCGGGAGCGATATCATTACCGGCTCAAAGCATCGCGGAAAAGAATACACAAAACCCTGCTATAGAGTATAAAAAGATAACCGCTAAAGAGGCCAAATCTAGAATTGACAGCGGTGAGCAAATAATTATTGTCGATGTGCGCACCGAAGCAGAATATATTTCAGAACACATTCCCAATGCAGTTTTGATACCGAATGAAACTATAGCTAATAGTATGCCGGCTCTTCTGCCGGCTCTTGATGCCGAAATATTGATTTACTGTCGTTCAGGAAACCGTAGTGCACAGGCCGCGAAGAAATTGATAGCAATCGGATATACAAATGTTTATGACTTCGGCGGTATCGCCAATTGGCCTTATGATAAAGTGAAAGGGAATTAGGTGCTGACCATATAGTGCGCATTAATCAGGTTAACCGCATAGAAAATTCTCGTGGAGGATGAAAAAAAGGATAAGCTGTAAATAAGCTATCAAAACAAAAAAATAACACTTTCAATTACGCTGAAAGTGCCAATTTAACTAATGGTACGCCCGAGAGGAATCGAACCTCCGCACCCGGCTCCGGAGGCCGGTGCTCTATCCACTGAGCTACGGGCGCTTATCGCTTTATGATTATAGCAGAATATGTATAGCAGGTCAAAGGATTACTCTGCTTTAGCCGGAGGCTTTTGGTCTGTTGTTTTGCCTGATGACCAAACACAAAATAGCAGAGCTGCGCAACAGATTATTGCCGCTGCCAGATAAACAATACGGCTGGCTTCAATATAAGCCATGGAGTAGTCCAAGGTTGCTGACTTTTTTTGCAGCATCCAGGTGAAGCCGCTTACTGAAGATGCAATCCCCAGGGAAAAGGAAAGATTCCGGTTAGTTGCGATAAAGCCGCCTCCATAACCGGCTTTTTCTTTAGGTATGGCTCCTAGTATAGAGCTGGTATTAGGGGAACCAAACATTCCCATGCCGATGCCAAGCAAGATTAAGCCAGTACATATTTTCATAATTGGCATCAACGTATTAAGTGTTGCCAGAACCAAGAAAGAAGAGGTTAGAAAAAGGAAAGCCAGGCAGATAATCTTGCCGGAGCCAATTTTGTCTGAGAGATAACCCGATATTGGTGCAATAATAGCCATAGTAACCGGAGTAATAGTCATTAATAAACCGGAATAAGCAGGTGAGAATTGCAGTATGGAATCCATAAAGAAGGGCAGGAGAAAGAATACGAAATTCTGGGTTATATATACTGCCACAGCCATCAAATTGCCATACACAAAGGCTTTAATTTTGAAAAACTCGAAGTCCAGCAGGGGGTGTGATGCCTTCTTTTCCCAAATTAAAAACAGATAAAATAGTGACGCAGATACCAGCAGCAGCCCTATATTCACACCCAGGCGGTTGGTAAGCGAGATTATAAGGGTAGTAACCGCCAGGGCCATTAAGGCAATTCCACGCAGGTCGTAGTTATCGTTTTCTGCAGAGTGAGTCTGTGCAGGCAAGCGTTTACAGCCCAAATAAAACCCCAGGAGGCCAATGGGGACATTAATCATGAAAATTACCGGCCATTGAAATTTGGCCAGCAGAATGCCTCCCAGACTTGGCCCCATCATATTACCCAGTGCTACAACTGTTCCGGTTAAACCCAAAGCTTTGCCGCGCTCACCTGCCGGAAAAATGTTAGAGACAATGCCGATGCCGGTAGCCATCATCATACTGGCGCCTAAACCCTGGAATGTCCGGGCAGCAATTAGAAGCGCCAATGAATGGGAGAGTGCGCAGGCTAATGAGCCCACAGTAAAAATCAAGAAACCATAGGAATAAATCTTGTGGCTGCCTATTTTATCGCCCAATCTGCCAAAGAATATCAATGAAGAGGTGATAATAAGCAGATAGGCATTTATCACCCACTGGACTTGTTCCATATTAACCTTCATATCATGGGCTATACTAGGATTGGCAATATTCAATATACTGCCGTCGAGGGTAGAGATAAATATGCCGATGGAAACAATAAATAACGCTTGCCATTTTATAGGGATCTTCAAAGAAATTATCCTCCCGTGACACCTTTGTCCTTTATATTATATTAAAATGCACTTTATTATCAGTATTAATTGCTTAATATAATTCATACGCACAAAAAAGCCATCCTAGCCTAATATTAGGATGGCTTCGACAGTGTCGTTATTGTATTTGTGAATATAGACAAATATGAAGTTAATATTATTTATTCACAACTTGAATAATTACGTCACTAAGTAAGCGGGCTCCGTTTTCCGCCATTTCCAGCGGGATTTTATCTGTTCCAATTTCGAATAAGATTGAGGTAGGATAGAGATCCTGGTTATAGCTCCCTTTACCCATGAATATTCCGCGAATAAGCCCGGGATACAATTTGTCAGCCTCGGCTTTTATCCTTTTGGCGTAGCGTAAATTAGTTTTCATATTAGGATTGGAGCGACCAACTACCATCATAACCCGTGAGGTATCAACCCCGTTTACCGATGTAATGTAAGCCCTGGCAGGGGTTGAATCCCGATGAATATCAAAAACGGCGTCCGGTTGTTCTTTTAATAATTGAGCTGCTGTCCGGCGTGAGCGGTGATAAGCATTTATATCATGAGGATCATGGTGGTTAGTGTTATGGGTTACGCTAACCCCGGATTTCTGCAGGGCATCGGTAAGAACTTTGCCTACCGAATATATATCTCCGGCACGTGGCTGGCTGGCTTGCTTGGAATTAGGGATATAGGACTCGTCGGTATGTGTATGATAAATGACTACATGCGTATCGGTATCCGCCTGGGCAGGAATGCTCTGATTATAATCAGACAGATTTACAGCGCTGCCAGCGGAGATATTAACCGCCTCGTCCTCAGTATTATCATTTATTATTTCAGCAATTGCATTCAGGCCGTCTATTTTAGAAATTTTATATAGAATATTTTTTTCATTAATATACTGATCATCGATTTGTACCCGCAGGCCAGTTTCCATTATGGTATTGCCCTGGGTATCCTGAACTACATAATAAGAACCAGTCGGCTCTGTGTCATCAGGATGCGTAGCGTAAGGTTTAGGGGAGGGGGTGTTTATGCTGTTTAAAATAAAGGCTGCTACCATAATTACAATAAGTATTAAAAAAAACCACCAGATATAGCGCCGGTTAATAGTCTCCATAAAAAAACCGCCTTTCCAAATAATCATTAAATATTCTGCGAGAAAGGCGGGCTTTTTATGCGCGGATATCTTTATGGCAGCAAAGCTATAAATTGGTATCCCAATTTGACAGATAATCATGCTGCTCTGATGTCAATTCATCAATTTGAATTCCATCGACCTGCAATTTTAATAAAGCGACTTTTTTATCAATTTCATCTGGAACATTATAGACGTGATTGCCCAGTTGAGAACGGTTCTCTATCACATAAAGCAAAGAAAGAGCCTGCAGAGAAAAACTTAGATCCATTACTTCACTAGGATGCCCATCACCGGCGGCCAGGTTAACCAGGCGGCCTTCAGCCAGTAAATACAGTCTGCGTCCATCTTTCATTACAAACTCTTCAATATTAGTTTTCAGAGTACGGGTACTTACAGCCAGAGCGTTTAAATCCGGCTTGGATATTTCCACGTCAAAATGACCAGCGTTGGCCATGATTGCGTTGTCACGCATCTGCTCAAAGTGTTCTTTCCTGATAACATTTATATTGCCGGTTACAGTTACGAAAATATCACCGCATTGGGCAGCTTCGTTCATGGTCATAACCTGAAACCCATCCATTATGGCTTCATTGGCTTTTACGGCATCTATCTCCGTAATAATAACCTTGGCTCCCATACCTTTGGCCCGTAGGGATACTCCTTTGCCGCACCAGCCATAACCGGCCACAACCACTGTTTTGCCGGCTACTACCAGATTGGTAGTACGATTAATACCATCCCATACAGATTGACCGGTTCCATAACGATTATCAAAAAGATATTTCATATAAGCATCATTAACAGCAATCATGGGGAACAATAGGGCATTATCTTTATCCATGGATCGAAGTCTGACGATCCCAGTGGTGGTTTCTTCACAACCACCAATTATTTTCGCTGCCTGCTCTTTGCGATTTTTCATCAATGAGGTTACCACATCGGCACCATCGTCTATTATGGCATCGGGGAAACAGTCCAAAGCCTTTTCCATGAATTCGTGGTATTCTTCCGTGCTTTCTCCATGAATAGCAAATACAGTAATTCCGGAATCAGCCAGGGCGGCCACCACGTCATCCTGGGTGGAGAGAGGATTGCTGGCACAAGCTATTACATCTGCGCCCGCTGCTTTAAGAGTCTGCAATAAATAGCCGGTTTTGGCTTCCAGGTGCAGACAGCATAAAATCGTTTTACCATGGAGAGGCTGTCTTTTTTCAAAGTCAGTATGTAAAAGGCTTAAAACCGGCATGTGGTTTTTAACCCATTCCAGCTTGATATATCCTGATGGAGCCAGAGAGGGATCTTTTATTATTGAGGTACGCGAGTTGGATTTGCTGAGCGGATGGTTCATTAAATACTCCTCCAATAATTAAATAATTAAATCCAGATATATAATTATAATCCAAGAAGCTAAAGCGGTAAAGGTTCGCAATTGTTTTGAATATTCTTTTAAGATACAATACAATTGTTTCATATTACTAATTGAGATTAATTAATAAAGATTAGCGGAGGTTAAGATTGAGATTTTGGTTAAGTATTATCTTAATACTATTGTTTGACCAGCTTAGCAAGTTCTGGATAGCCAGCACTATGCTTATCGGTGGCAGCAAAACAGTTATTGAGGGGGTATTGAGTTTAAGTTACGTTCATAACCGGGGGGCGGCTTTTGGGATTTTGCAAGGCGGTTGGTGGTTATTCCTGGTTATAGCTTTTTGTGTAATTGCGGCCATGGTTTTTTTAAACGTCAAGTTTTCCCTGCGGCCTTCTCTGCAATACATGACGGGACTGGTTGTGGGCGGTTCCCTAGGCAATGTAATAGACCGTTGGTTATATGGAGCGGTACGGGATTTTATCAGTATTGGCTGGTGGCCGGTCTTCAATGTGGCCGACATGGCCATAGTATCAGGCGGAGCTTTGCTTATGCTATATATTTTGTTAAATGATAACCTGGAACATGAACTGTAAATCTTTATAGCAATATAAGTATCAGCGGCGCAAAAAGGTGGCGCTTTTTCTTTTTACAGAGAATAAAATACCTGCCAAGTCAGATAATAAAATAAATGATTATATGTGGCAGGAGATCTATGCGCTATCGAAAGAAAAGAAATAGTCCCAAAACCAAAGAAACCAAAGATGCGTGGCAGCAAGAGCTGCTTCCGTCGCAAAAACAAAACGCAAGTGTTTTGGCTAGCGTTGAGGAAAACCTTGCTTTTCTGGATGATCTATTAGGGAATGCAATAGGCCTTATTAAGAAGGAATATTATCTAAGGGATGATATTAAAATAGGACTGGTCTATATTGAAAGCATGGCTAACCTGGAATTCATAAGCCGGCAGATAATCGAGCCGCTTCTTAATACAGAAGTTGATTCACAGGTGCAGCTTGCAGATATACCACTTATAATTCAGTCAAAAATAATCTATGCGCCCGAAACAGTAACCTCCTCTCAGGAGGTGAAGCAGGTTACCACAGAACTGCTATCTGGAAATACGGTTCTTTTCATAAACGGGATAGATGCAGCCATAATAATTACCAATCAAAAGCTGGAGAAACGTGCCCTGGAAAAACCCGAAATCGAAAAATCTTTTCATGCAAGTTTGGATTCTTTTACAGAAGACATTGATACTAACTGCAGTCTTATAATCAGAAGGCTGCCAACCCCGGATCTGCGTTTGGAAGAGTTCGCTGTAGGACGGCTGTCACATACCAGGGTCAAGCTGTTATGGCTTGAAAATATAAGTAATATGCAGGCGGTGACAGAAGCACGGCAGCGCATACAAAATATCGATATTGATATGCTTGAAGGAATCGGCGGTTTAGCAAACCTGATTGAAGATCAGACTTGGTGTATTTTCCCTAAATATATTCAGTCTGAACGTCCCGATGTTAGCGTGAAATATCTTACCGATGGCCGTTTTATTATTCTCTGCGGCAACAGTCCCTATGCATTTATTGCCCCGGTATCCTTATGGGATCATTTTATGACAGCTGATGATTATGCGGATAAAACTGTATCTATTAGCTATGCTCGAATACTCCGAATTTCAGCATTTATCATTTCTATACTCATTTCCCCATTATATCTGGCTTTTGTAACCCATCATCATTCAATTGTCCCGCCTGCTTTGGCTCTTAATATTGCTTCGGGACGGGAAGGCGTGCCTTTTCCATCTGTGGTGGAGCTTTTGCTGGTGACTGCAATTATTAGTATTTTTCGCGAAGCAGCGCTTAGAATTCACGTCACCATAGCCAATTTTATTGGGGTATTGGGCGCTATAGTGATTGGCCAAGCAGCTGTTACCGCCGGTTATTTCAGCGCCTCAGTAATTATAGTTGTAGCTGTTTCAGCTATAGCTAGTTTTGGCTCTTCCGCAATTATCTTAATAGTGCCGGGGCGGCTGCTCAATTATTTTTTAATACTACTGTCAGGCTTTTTAGGGATGTTTGGCATAATAAATGGGGTAGCAGTTATTATTTGGAACCTACTTACTCAGAAATCTTTTGGGATGCCTTATCTATACCCTTTGGTGCCCTTTGACCGCAATGCTTTAAAGGATACCTTAATACGTGCCCCCGTAAGGCAATTGGAAAAACGAACCGGGATACTGGCTAAAAAAAATATTCATAGAATTAGTCAACAAGATGTTAAATAAATACGAGTTCAGAAAGTGTATTGATTATGCAGAATGATGAAAAGTTATCCAAAGAGATGGTCTTTTTTCTGATATTCATTAGTGTTCTTGGCAATATTGTCTACAGCCATACCTGGATTGATGATATGACAGGGCGAACCGCTTGGCTGGTAAATTTGGCGGGCATTTTATTAGTGATACCCCTGGCGGGCTGGATTCTCTATCTGGGCAAACTTAGCCCGCAAAATACGGTTTTTGATATGGTGGAAAAAAGCCTGGGCAAGATCATCAGTAGCTTGTTCTTAATATTATTTATTTTTATAAATGCTTTAGTAGCAATTGCCCATATTAATATGTTTATAGGAATGCTGAAAGTCTACTTTTTACCGTATACTCCCTCGGGGCTTATCATAATATCCATGGTTTTAATGAGCGTAATGTTTATTAGCAAAGGATTGCCTGTTTTTGCCAGGTTGATTGAGATTTTAGTTGTGTTAGGGATGTTAAACTATTTGTCGAGTTTCATTTTTATTATTCCCGACAAGTTCGATACCAAATATATGTTTCCATTATTCGATACTACCTGGCTTGATTTTCTTAAGGGAACCGTATTTGTCCTGGGAGAAACTTCAGAATGCCTGCTGCTGCTTATGGTAATTGTCAGTTTTATTCCGGATCCCCACAAACATTATAAATGGGTAAGCTATGCAATTACCCTGAGCGGCATAGTATTTTCGCTGGCTACTCTGATCATTATTATGATGCTGAGTCCTGAACTGGCCAAACGTATTGCTTTCGGGGGTGTTAATGCCGCTAAGCTTTTGCATGTGGGTGATTATGTGCGGGGCCTGGAAATACTTATTCTCGGCACTTATAACTTTATTGCCATAGGTAAAATAACCTTATGTTTATATTGTGCGTGGGTAGCTATGCAAAAAGTGCTGGGCAGCAAAAAACAATTACTGCAGTTATTTGCTGCTGCACTTTTAATTATTATTCCGGCAGTATGGATCGATTCCTATAACAAAGGGTATTTTTTGGCTGTGTTTTTGGGAAACTATATTAGCTTGCCTTTTTCATTACTGTTGCTGGGTTTAGCCTCGATCAGCATTGCAATTAGTTTGAAAAAAGCCGGAAGGGTTATTAAATGAAAAAAAGTATAGCACTGCTTCTAATGATATTGAGCCTGCAGATATTTGCAGCCGGATGCTGGGATTATAACGAATATGAAAATATTGCCCATGTCGTCGGGATAGGTGTTGACTATAACAATGCCACCAAGGAAATAACGTCATCCCAGCAACAACTGATTACCCAAAGCAAACAAGGATCTGAAAGCCCTGGCTCTTCCTCGGCAGGCAAGAGCATTGTCAATGCAGCCACGGATAAAAGCCTTTACGAGGCATTGGCAAAACTACAAGAGGTTACCGCGAAGAGGATATTTTATGGCTATTTGCGAGTATTTATAATGGGTGAAGAATCTGCCAGACATATCCTGAAAGATCAGATTGAATTAATGAACCGCACCCCCTTGCTTCGTGATACGGCATATTTTGTGGTCTGCTCCGGAAAGGCCGAAAACATACTAAGAACGGTTGACGAAGATATGTCCATGGCCTCAAGCCAAATTATAGCTGGACTGCTTAAAAATGCCGATGCAAGCGGAGCCGCATTTCCGGTTACAATACATGATGTTGCTGAAATGCTGGCTGTTAGCGGATGGGAAGCAACCATTCCGCGAGTTATTTCTACCGCTCCGGAGCAAGATCCCTCAGAAGCGGGAGGCAGCGGCGAAAGTATTGTTTTCAATAAAAAGTTTTATGGAAGCCTGCGAATATCAGGAATGGCAGCCTTTAAAGGCGAACAACTTATTGGCTGGCTGAATGAAAAAGAGACCCTGGGATTTGGGTTTATAACCGGCAAAAAAATATCTGCCTATAAGGTATCTTTAGAACCGCTCGGGACTGATACAGGCAACATGTTATACTATAACATCTGCGCATCAGGCAGCAAGATAAAGGTTACACTACAAGATAACAAACCGGCTATATCGGTTGATATAAAAGCAGAGGCTGATCTAAGAAAATATTATAGTAATCAGGGTGCTAATATTATAGACCCAGAAGAAAAGAAACTTATCGAAAAGGAACTATCTGCCAGTATTCGTTCGGATATTGAAGCAGCACTGCAAAAAGCGCAAACTGAACTTAAGTCAGATATTTTCGGATTTGGCTTCGCCTTCTTCAGAGAGTATCCGGATTTGTGGAAAAACCAGTACGAAAAGATTTGGGAGGATATTTATCCCGACCTACCGGTTGATGTCAATGTTAAGGTAAGAGTTGATAATACCGGCTCAAATATCAGAAGATTTATTGTGCAGTAAAAAAATGTCAATCGTGCAATTTGAAAGAATAATAATGTGTGAAGGAAGGATAGCTGGTGGAGAATACCCATAATTTTATGATGCCGAAGATAAACCTGATCGGAGTTGGCGCAATCAAGGATTTATCAGCAGAACTACTGGACTTTAAGCTGGGTAAAGCTTTGATTGTAACTGATAAAAACATGATCGATCTGGGTTATGTTGATAGGATCGAAACATTATTAAAAAGCCTGTTTATCACCTATGACATATTTGACGGCATAATGCACGAGCCAACGGTATCATTTGTCGAAACAGGGCTGGATTATTTCACCAAGGGTTTGAACGTACTTAAAAGAGATTATAATCTTGTTATCTCTGTCGGCGGCGGTTCCAATCATGACTGTGCCAAAGCAATTGCCGTGGTTGCTACCAATGGCGGCTCTATAACAGATTATGAGGGCTACAACAAGATTGCCAAACCTGCGGTTCCCGTCATTTGTATTAATACTACCGGCGGATCAGGAGCAGAGGTAACCATGACTGCAATCATCGGAGAGCCAAACCGGAAAGTTAAGATGGCCATCACTTCACCTGAACTGATGCCGGCTATATCTGTGAATGATCCCATGTTTATGGTATCCATGCCCAGACAGGTTACGGCCAGTTCTGGAATAGATGTTATTGTGCATGCTATAGAAGCATATGTATCCACTGAAGCTTCACCTATAACTGACTCCTTGAGCATTGGTGCAATAAGAATAGCCTATAAATATCTTCCCAGAGCCTATGAAAACGGTTATGATATGGAAGCCCGGGAACAAATGATGTTTGCAAGTGTTATGGCAGGTATGGCTTTTAATAACGCGGGACTAGGGTATGCTCATGCCCTGGCTCATCAATTGGGCGGATTCTATCATCAAATGCACGGTAATTATTCTGCGATACTCTTACCTCATGTTTTGGAATTTAATGCGCCGTCAATACCTGACGAAAGGATTTTTAAAATAGCCGAGGCGATGCTTATCCAAGCAACTGATAAAACCGAGGCGGCTGACAAGATTTTCAATGCTCTGCAAAAGTTGAATGAAACCGTTGGAATTTCCAAAGGATTGCAACAACTTGGTTTAACCACTGACGATATGGAACAATTAGCTGTGAATGCTTTAGATGATTTAACAACCTTCGTAAATCCTCGCAAGGGTACCGTGGAGGATTTGGTGAATATTTTAAAGGCGGCGCTTTAGGTAATGGCTCAAGGGCTGATGTTTTTGTACTTGAGTTCCATAGTGCCTGCCATTCCTATCTTATAAGTATCTCAGATTCATCCTATAAACCGTTGTCTGCTTCTGAAATGTAAAAATTTGCATATGCAAACTATTGTGAAACACTTCACATGATGGCAACTAAGGTGTATAATAATATCGTAAGTGAATGGTTTCACAAGTTAACTGCGCAGTAATTTTTGAAACTAGCTGAAAAACAGAATTAAGAAAGGAAGTTGATAAGGATGTTAGCTAATCATATTAATAAACCCGCAAACACATTGGATTGTCCCCGTAGTGCAGCTGATGTTTACTATTTTGGTATGTATGTTCATGATTACCTGGACAACATTTATCGTAACTTAAAGCTTGCAAGCAGACCCAACCAGGATAATAGAAAACAATTTGATGCTAGCCGTAATACCTGTAAAGATGAAATACGAACTTTGATTGAGAACTACCTGAATAGGTGCTTGGGCTATTTTTACAAAAATGGCGGACCAGTAATTCAAGCGCCAGTTTCTGATACTGATATTCAGGAAATACAACCTTTCTTCTATAAGATTGCGGCAAACTTCTACGATCAGTTAGAAACCATGAGCTATATAGCCTCTAAAGGAGATATGAGCGCCAATGACCTCAAGGTAGAAAGTACCAAATATATAATTGGATTATTAAACACCATGGAAAAGCTATATAGTGTTGACGAAGTAAAGGAAGCTTTTGAGGATTTAATCACAGTAGAAAAAAACCTATTACAGTGATGGAACCAAAAGAAGACAACAGGACCGTCGAGGTGCAGGGGGACGGTTCTGTTGCCGGCAGGTTCATTTTTAGTATGCTCAACATATAAGCACAGTGATTATTAATGTGCGGGCAGGCACGTAAAATAAGTAATACCGCGATTTCTCATGTTATAACGCGCGGCATTGAAAGGAAAAATATTTGAATACAGGGAAATGGTTCAAGAGCTGATGATTTGGCTGTGCTTCTTAATTCTTTTTTTCTCGTACATTATCTGATCTGATTTGGCAAGTACATCATCGATAATTTTACATTCCTCAAGGGAAGCAACACCGATGCTAATGTCTACCAAAGGCTCGATCGGCTCTATATAGTTTTTGAAATCGGTTTTTAGTTTTTCCAAAATACTATCTAATCGGTCACCATCCCCAAAATAGATTACTATGAATTCATCACCGCCCCACCGGCTAATCATGTTATTACCATTATCAAAGTATTGTTTGAGTAAATTGCCTAAATGTTTTAGGCTGTCGTCACCGGCCAGGTGCCCCCTTTTGTCATTAATTAATTTAAAATTATCAATATCCATCATAACCAAGAAACCTTTGTGATCACTTGAGTCTAATTGCCGCTGCAAGTATTCCCTGAAGTTTCTTCGGTTTAAAAGCCCGGTAAGTTCATCATAATGAGCATGTATTAAAAGTTGCTCATGGGTTTGGCTGTAAGCATCAGCGAAGCGCCGCACTAAAAGAAAACACAGGTACATAAGGATCGGTATCTGTATCAGCCGGTCAATAAAAAGACTATACGCGTCGTAGACGGGTATCTTTTCAGGAAACATATAATCATAGGTATACATGCCCATAAACACAATAATTATCGTAGCAATGACGATATTTCGATAATGCCCTTCAAGAACATAGGTAGCCACAATTAAAGCAATAAATTCGTATGCAAATGTAAAACTCTGGCTTCCCCCGGCATTAACAAAAGAAAGCGGCATAATTATTCCAACCACAAATAAAAAAAATACGAACTTCAAAAAATCTGAAAGCCCTATATATCTTTCATATTGCAGACAGATAGTGGTAAATACCAGCAAAAACAGCCATTTTATATTGATTAGTAAAGGGTAACTGAGCAACAAATTGATAAAAATGGCTAGAACCGAAAAAAATATGGTTACATATAAAGATTTGATATAAAGCTGCTTCTTAAGGTCCTTATGAACCATTTTATCTGCCCTTCCTGTGCCTTGGTTTAGGTTTGTAAATGCCTGATTTCCGATAAATACAAATCTTAATGGCTGATCAATAATGACATTATACCATAAATAGGTAAGGTGGAATTTTTGAAAGATAATTACTTTTATGGGAAACAATATCATTAACATCTGCACAAATCTTGCGTATGTTCTGAGACTGTATCAATCCCCGGCAATTTTTCGATAATAAATAGAGGATCAGAAGTGGAAGCTAAAAACATTAACTGCAATCGAGCTGATTCGCGATGCCCTCATCGTCACCGTGGCTTTATTATCTTTAAGAAACCGTCAGTGATATAATGATACTGTGATTGATAATACATCCTTGTATAACCTCAAGCTAATGACATATAATGGAAACAAATTCTAGCGGTATGATATAAGTTATGACAGAAAGCCAGAAGGGAGGGCAGAAATGAGAATTGAGATTGATTATAGAAAAATTGAGGAAATTGTACAGCGTTATCAGTTGCGACTCCTGGTATATTATGGAAGTTATGCCCGGCAAGATGACTATAATCCGGAACGCAGCGATATTGATATCGCTTTTATGGCTCGATACCCGCTGAGTTTTCAGCAAACCTATGATTTGCTGACAGATCTAATTCTTTTACATAGAAAAAGCAATATCCATCTGGTAAACCTGCAAACCGCCTCCGGTTTGCTGAAAGAGGCCATTGCCAAAGACGGCCAGGTGCTATATGAGAATGAGAATGGCTATTTCGAATCTATCTGCCCTTATCTTTACAAATGTTACTATGAATCCAAAAAATTCAGACAAATCCAACGCGAAATCTTCCAAAAAAAATTAGCGGAGGAAATGAGCAATGTGTGACAAAGATAGAATTTGTAATAAATTAGGCAAACTGTACAGCTATTATGAAGAATTAAAAAACTTCTCTGCTATTTCCCTGGAGGAGTATAAGTGTAATTCAGTATACCGTCGAGCCATTGAAAGAACGATGCAGCTAATTGTGGAATGTGCTACTGACATCAATAACATGCTGCTGAGAATGAATGGGTCCAAAGGAGCGTCTGACTATTTTAATTCTTTCATTGATATTGCAGAATTGAATATTATTCCAGTGGAGTTTGCCCTGGAAATAGCACCTTCCACCGGATTGAGAAATATTTTGGTACATGAATACGAAGAAATTGATGATGCAATTGTATATCGTTCAATTGAGATGTGTCTAAAACACTATTTAAAATATGTGGCTCTTATCAATAAATATTTAGAATCTTAAAGAGGCATTGAATTTAAACAGCCATCTGCTGACCCCAAAAGGATCTTTTTTTTGCCTGAACACAGACAGCGGGCGGATTTTATTACGCTCCTATACGAACAACCTTCAACTTTGATATTTATATAACATTTATAGAAATACTTAAATGAGGCAGTCTGCGATTTGAAGCAATACGCAGGTTAGGAATTAAAAATATTATGGGAAATCGAGGTATTTGCATGTGAAAATACTGTAATCATTCTCCTAACTCAGGAAATGGAGACTAGAGCCGCGTTGGAAGCACTGTATGTATTCTGCAATAGGAACCGGGATAGAATAAAAATTCTGGAATGGGACGGTGATGGATTCTGGCTGTATTTCAAGCGCCTGGAGCGTGGTCATTTTCGCTGGCCGGCAAAAGGAGACAGCGCCATTATGCTGCTTGAGACCAGGGAACTATCATACTTAAT
>JAQVWS010000179.1 GCA_028709585.1 Syntrophomonas sp.
GATCCGGATAAGACCAATAAAAGGGATTTTAAAATTGAAGATGAGCAACTTATTATTCCCTTGCAGAGTAGATTGCAACAGAAACTTGTCGCCAAAGAATGCTCAGAGTGGATTGAGCAAAAAGTGAACATCAAATCAATGGTTAAGCCTGATTTTTTGCATGGCAAAATGTATCACATAAGAAACAGCAACGAAACTCAGAAGGCCATTTTCGGAAGCTCCAATTTTACCGTAAGCGGTCTGGGATTAGGCAATAATCCGAATATTGAATTGAACATGGAAATTGACAGTGAACGGGATAGAAACGATTTATTGAACTGGTTTAATGAAATTTGGAATGATGATACCGGTCTGGTAGAGGACGTAAAAGATGAAGTCTTAAAATATCTGGCCCAGCTTTATCAGGAAAACTCCCCCAGCTTCATATATTATAAAACGCTTTACCACCTCTTCGGTGATTACTTGGTCGAGCAACAGGGCGGCGGTCTGTTGGATGAACGCATTGGCTTTTTTGATACACAAGTATGGAATATGCTGTTTGATTTCCAAAAGGATGGAGTCAAAGGGGCCATAAACAAGATATTAAAACATAGCGGATGTATAATAGCCGACAGTGTAGGACTTGGTAAAACATTTGAAGCTCTGGCTGTTATAAAGTACTTTGAATTATTGAACCACCGGGTACTGGTTCTATGTCCTAAAAAGTTGCGGGAAAACTGGGATGTATATCGACGCAACGATACTTTGAATTCACTGGTGGATGACCATTTTGCTTACGATGTTCTGTGTCATACTGACTTAACCAGAGATCAAGGTTATTCCGCTAATATAAACCTGGCGACTATAAATTGGAGCAATTATGGACTGGTAGTCATTGATGAATCCCATAATTTTAAAAACGATGCCGAAGGTAAAAAAGATGAAAATGGACAGTTAAAATATAGCCGGTACGGTCAGTTAATTAATGAGATTATAAAAAAGGGAGTACCGACCCGGGTGCTATTACTTTCCGCTACCCCAGTGAACAATAACTTAAAGGATTTAAGAAATCAGATCTACCTTATTACAAAAGGTGAGAATAATGCCCTGGCGGAAACCGTAGGAATCAAGGATATAAGTCAGACCATGAAGAACGCCCAAACCCAGTTTAATAACTGGGCAGACAGGAAGAAAAATGCACAGCGGGAAGCGCGCAGCTTGTTAGAAAAGTTGGATTCATCCTTTTTCAAGCTCTTGGATGAACTTACTATTGCTCGTTCTCGCAAACATATAATTGACTTCTACGATATTAGCAAAGTGGGTAAATTCCCCGACCGCCGCAAACCAATCTCACTATCCCCAGGCATTGACCTAAAAAAGGAGTTTCCTTCCTATGATCAGTTGAATAAAGAAATATCTGAGTACAAGCTGTCTTTGTTCAAACCATCTGACTATATTAAGGATGCATTTCAAGAAGATTATCGTAAACAGGAGCTGGAGTCTGGGTTTAACTTTCGTCAGGCACAGCGCGAAGATTACCTGATTGGTATGATGAAGGTCAATTTCTTAAAACGCCTGGAGAGTTCGATAGACTCGTTTAGAATATCTATGGACCGAACGATAAGAAAAATAGAAGATCTGGAAGGCAGAATAAAGGAATACCAGGATTGTGCTGATGACTCAGATACACTTGAGGAAAGATTAACAGCGTTACCAGATGATGAACAAGATGAGGATATTGTTGAAGCCAACGAAAAGTGGCAGGTGGGTAAGAAGCTAAAATACCATCTGGGGCACTTAAAACTGGATAAATGGTTAAAGGATTTACAACGGGATAAAGCCCAGCTCGAATACCTGTATAAAGTATCAAATAAAGTTAGTGTTAAGCGAGATGAGAAATTAGCTCTTCTAAAGAAAATTATTCAGGAAAAAGTGAGCCACCCCATAAATAGCTGGGTAGAACCTGACAATGTAGAGGTTCCTAATAAAAAAATCATTGTATTTACGGCTTTCGCCGATACAGCTTATTACCTGTATGATGCCTTATTAGATTGGGTAACCAATGATCTCAAGCTGCATATCGCCGTAGTTACTGGAGGCAACCGGAATAATCAAACCAGCTTCATGCCTAAAGGTTATAAAAATCAGAGCGACTTTAATCAGATATTAACCAACTTCTCCCCGGTGGCCAAGGGACGGTCCAAGATGCCCAAGATGCCTCAAGACGATGAAATCGACATTCTTATTGCTACGGATTGTATTTCTGAAGGACAGAACCTGCAAGATGCTGATTGTCTTATAAATTATGATATCCACTGGAATCCGGTGCGCATCATCCAGAGGTTTGGCCGTATTGACCGAATAGGAAGTCGAAATCAGAGCATCCAATTAATAAACTTCTGGCCCACTGATGATTTGAACAAATATATTAATTTGAAAGATAGGGTTGAGGCACGCATGGCTCTGGTAGATATTACTGCTACCGGTGATGACAACCTGCTCGATCCCGGTCAGATAGAAAATTTAATCGAGGCTGATTTGAGCTATCGAGATAAACAATTACTTAAATTAAAAGATGAAGTGCTTGATTTGGAAGATATGGATGAAAACATATCACTGAGTGAATTTACCCTGGACGATTTTAGAATTGAGCTGCTAAATTTTATTAAGGAAAATGAGCGAATACTCAGGGAAGCTCCCCTGGGTCTATATGCCAATGTTCCTTCGCCCGCTGCAGAATACGCCCACCTAACCGATTACTCCCGCATTGATAGCAAGAGTGTGACTATCATGAAACCGGGGGTTATCTTTTGCCTGAAGCAGAGTAGTGATAAGCGGGAAAACGAAGCAGTAAACCCCTTGCAGCCGTACTTCCTGATTTATATGCAAAACAATGGTGTGCTGCGTTTTAATTATAACCATGCCAAGCAGATCCTGGAGGTTTATCGGATATTATGTTCGGGAAGAAGCAATCCATATGATGTGCTCTGTACCCTCTTTGACGATGAAACTTCAAGTGGTACCAATATGGACAAATACAATAAGCTTCTGAAACAATCTATAGCTGAACTCCTTAAGATGTTTAAAAAGCGCAATTTAAGACAACTACAATCTGGCCGCAGCGGTATTCTAGTTTCTCAAGAGGCCCAGCCTGATTCGGCTGAAGCCTATGAAATGGTTACCTAGATTATAATTAAGTAAAACACTTGGTTATAAACATATGGGAGGTGGAAATAACGGAAACCCGGGAAATAATTACGAAGGCTTTACTTCAATTTGACAAGAAAGATCTCTATGATGCTGGTCTAAACCTGTTTCAAAAACTGGGGTACAATACCAGTCGCAGGGATCGTCTGGATATAAATAGTTTTAAGGGTTTTGCAGATATGTATATTCA
>JAQVWS010000054.1 GCA_028709585.1 Syntrophomonas sp.
GTAATTATACAGACCCTGGCCGCCCCGGCTTTTAAAAGGGTGCGAGTACATTCCCGGCCGGTCGATCCGGTTGTATATACATCATCGACTAAAAGAATGTTTTTATTTAATACCTTGCTATTATCTGTAATGCTAAAGGCGCACAAAAGGTTTTTCTCCCGCTCTTCGCGTGACAATTCGGTCTGAGAAGGTGTCTCCTTTACTCTCTCAATAACCGTGCTGTCCATCTTTATCCCCAGTTCTTTGCCGATCTGCCGGGCCAGCAGCTCAGTCTGATTAAAGCCTCTTTGCTGCAGCCCTTTTTGGGAAATAGGCACCGGTACGATCAGGTCTATTTGACCAAAGCGCGGCTCTTGCTTAATTGCATTAGCCATCATGTTGCCCATTTGTGGTGCTAAATGTTTGCGCCCCATAAACTTCAATACCTTGGTAGCAATACGGTAAGGCTCTTCATAGGGGCCTACCGCCCGCGCTACTTCAAATTGGGGCGGATTGTTCCGGCAGTCAGTACACAGCGTCTCTCCCGACTCCAGGTACTTGCCGCATCTCTCACAAGTTGAGCATGAGCATTGCAGTTCTAACATCTTGTCAGTGCATTCCTGACACCATGGCTGTTTACACCCATATTTGCCAGGTTTGCGACAAATACTGCATTTTCCTTGCGGAAAAATGATATCCAGCAAGGGGCTTAACATTATAACACCTCATTTACCAACAGCTCTAAAAAAAAATAGCCAGCCCAAGATCAATACATACACTATATATCATACAGGTATTATAACATAATATAATAATTATCTCTTTCGATATCAAAAATGGGGATTTTTAGTCTCATCCTGCAGATGCAGTTTGTAATCCCGGGAAGATGACTTCCGGGTCTTGTAAACAGCACTAATAACGATAAGCATTATTAATAACCAAATCCCAAAGCAGGTTATTTTAAGTAAGAGGAGCACCCGGAAAACCTCCCTCCAGATCTAGATTACAAAATATTGTCCATTCGTCTTAATATTTTATAATCCCTTTGGTTACATAGTATGCTGGAAAGAGGTCAATTGATTACACGACTTTGGGAAGCAGCATCTATTTAATCCACTTCCACGATATTGGTCTTAAGAGCATAAACAGCCGCCTGGGTTCGATCTTTGACGCCCAGTTTCCTGAAAATACTGGTCAGGTGGTTTTTTACTGTTTTCTCACTTATAAACATTATTTCGGCAATATTTTTATTGCTGCTGCCTTTAACCAGCAGGGTGAGCACGTCTTTTTCGCGTCTGGTCAGCTTAATATCATTTTTGGTATTTTCGCTGCGCACCAGCTCCTTGATCAGTCTTTTGGCCACGCGGGGGTGTATTACAACCTCCCCGGCCATTACCTTGTGGATAGTACTGATAAGCTCACTGCCGGCCACATCCTTTAATATGTATGCAGATACTCCTGCCTTAACCATTTCAACTACTTCTTCATCCTCATATATTGTGATAGCTATTATTTTGATGGCGGGCATTTCCTTTTTGATGATCTGGGTCGCAACCAAACCATTGGTGCCAGGCATATTAATATCCATCAATATGACATCCGGTTTTTCCTTGCGAGCTACATTAATCGCTCCCTGTCCATCCCCTACCTCGGCTATAATCTCAATGCTTTCATCAGTTTGCAGCAGTTTTCTTAAACCTTCCCTAACCATGGTATGATCATCAGCAATTAATATCCTTATCATGTCCATTGTTTTCCTCCCTCTCTGCAGGTATCTCTACAATAACCTGAGTCCCCTTCCCCGGGTTGGAAATGATACTGATCCGTCCTCCAAAAAGTTCTGCTCTTTCCTTCATTCCCAAAATACCATAACTATCCTTGCCCGAATTAACCGCCTCATCTACATTAAAACCCCAACCCTCATCCTTAATAACCAGGGTTAAGCCCGTTCCTTTCTCTTCCATCTTTACCATAGCTTTGTTTACTCCGGCATGCTTACGTGCGTTAGCAATAGCCTCCTGCACCAGACGGAACAAAGCTATCTCCAGAGCCAATCCATATCTTCTTGCCTGGCCAAAACAGATTAACTCTATACTAAAATTATATTTGCTTTCATAATCATCAAAATAATCCTTTAAGGTGGCCGCCAGCCCAAAATCTTTTAAAGCGCTGGGCTTTAAATCAAACATAATACGCCTGATATCATTCAGGCTTTCCCGACCCATATCCCGAATGTTCAACAATTCTGCCATGGTCTTTTCCGTATCCTGTTTAAACAGATATTCCACCAGATCGAGACGAAGCAGCATACTGGCCATAGTCTGGGCCGGTCCATCATGGAGCTCGCGGGCTATCTTCCTGCGTTGAGCCTCCAGGGACTCAACGTTCCACAGGGTAATTTGCTGCTTTTTTTGAACATCATCCAGGGTATCTGATACCCTTACCACATTGGCTTCAAAAACCTTCAAAGCCAGGGTGGTATTATGCAGCAATCCCTCGGCCTTATTGGTTATAGCTTCGAACTTTTTCAACTGGATGTTTAATTCATCCCTTTTACTGCGCAGGTATAATTCCTGCTGCCTCAGCTCGATGAGCTCATTTTGTTTGGTCAGGGCTGACTGGTAGACCTCTTTAATATATACTTCGGAAAAAGCCCTAAAATTACGACTCACTTCCATCAGGCGAACCCGGGCCATTTTTTCCAAACGCTCGCATTTATCTACTTTTTCAATAAGCCGGGCGGCCTCAATAACGGCTTCTTCCAGCCTGATCTGCAAATTTTCACATTGTTTGCGGCATTCTTCGGCAATATCATAAATGTCCTGGCGGCTTCCTTCCAATGCACCCAGAACCTGCCGCAATATCGAATCCAGCCTCTCCTGCTGAATTTCGTCATGGTCGTATTTTACTATTTCGTCATTCACGCCAAGATTCCTTCCTGATTATGTAAAAATTTGTGACCTAAGGCCGAATTAAATACAAAAAATAAAAAAACCCGACTGAAGTCGGGTTTTCGGTTTACTCGGATTGTAAGTCTAAGGCAATAATAACCTCGCTCAGCATATCTTTTTGCTGCTTCTCACTCTCTGCTTCCACGTAAACCCTGACCAGCGATTCTGTCCCCGATGGACGAACCAAAAGCCAACTGCCATCTTCCATGATTATTTGTTTGCCATTATTTTCATTATATCTATCCGCTTTAATACCAGCAAGCATTTTAGGTTCATATGCGCGCAAATCTGCCAGAATGCGTTCCTTTTCCCGGCAGTTAACCTTGATATCCAAACGCTCACCATGCATAAGTCCATACTTGGCCACGATTTCTCTGTTCAGTTCTTTAAAACGCTTGCCGGTACAGGCTAGTATCTCCGCTGCCAGGACACAAGCCAGTATGCCATCCTTTTCCGGAACATGTCCGAAAATGCTTAAACCGCCGCTTTCCTCCACTCCTAAAATACATCCTTTCTCCCGCAGGGATTCAGATATGTATTTAAACCCGACTGAGGTTTCGATTATACCTAAGCCGTTTTGTTTAGCGATGCGGTCCAGATTATGGGTAGTGGTCAAAGAGCGGCAAACAGGACCTCTAAAGGTACGTGTACTCAAGAGATAATCAAAAAGTATAATGGCGAACTGGTTGGGAGCTATAAATTCACCATCACCATCTATGATGCCAAATCGGTCTGCATCTCCATCCAAAGCCAATCCCAGGTCTGCTTCATAGCTGAGCACCGTTCTTTTCATATCACTTAACAGTGCTTCAGTTGGCTCAGGAATAGCTCCGCCAAACAAGGGATCCCGATAATTATTTATGGTTCTGACTTCACAGCCCAGTCCGGTCAATATCTGATCCAGATAACCGACTCCCGATCCAAACATAGGATTAACCACTACCTTGAGCTTGCGTTGCTGAAAATATTCCGGGTTAACCGCTTTGTAGATCTGACTGATATAGTCTTTGTCCAGATCGATTTCTTTGATAAGATCCAGCGTTTCGGCTTCCTGCAAATTCAGCTGGTATACTTTGCCGCATTCCTGAATCCGCTTAACCTCTTCCTCAATTGCTGAGGTCACCTCGGGTAAAGCCGGTCCTGCATATTCAGGTATAAATTTAATGCCATTATACTCGGGGGGGTTGTGGCTGGCAGTTATCATGACTGCTCCTCCCGCCTGAGTAACCCTGATGGCATGAGCGACCAGGGGCGTAGGCACCGATTTCCTGAGCATAGAAACCCGAATTCCATTGCCTACCAAAACCTGCGCACATTCATCCGCAAACTGTTCGGATTGAAATCTATTGTCATAACCTACCACAATACCTTTTTTGGTGAGATTATTATTCTTTAAATAATTAGCTATTCCTTGCGTCAATAATCTAACATTGGTAAAAGTAAAGTCCTCTGCGATTATGGCTCGCCAGCCATCGGATCCAAACCTTATTTCAGACATATTTGCCTCCTTAAGTCACACATAACACCGTCCCGCAAGCGGGAGATGATTCCTGGCCAAACCTTAGTAAGTTTTTGGCGTATGGATTTGGATAATAGTATCACTGCACCAGCTGCATCTTATAGATTACTGGCTCCGATACGAACATAAAGAAAGTCTTTAACTACCTTTACGATACGCTGCGAAGCCTTGCCATCACCGTAAGGATTCACGGCATGAGCCATCTTATCGTATTCCTGTCGGTCACTTAGCAATAGCTGAGCCGCTTCATATATATGCTCCTTAACAGTTCCCACCAGTTTTACCGTACCCGCCTGGATTGCTTCCGGTCTTTCGGTGGTATCACGCAGAACCAGTACCGGTTTACCCAAAGATGGGGCTTCCTCCTGCATTCCGCCTGAGTCAGTCAATACCAAATAAGCAGCATTCATTAGATTGGCGAACTGCTCATATTCCATAGGCTCCAGCAGGTGAAATCTTTCCCTGCCATCCAGCATTTCCAGGGCTACATCCTTCACCGTTGGGTTCTTGTGCACCGGGAACACCACTTCCACGTCCTGGAACTCTTCCACCAGCTGAATCAGAGCATTATATATATCCCTCATCCTTTCGCCCCAATTCTCACGACGATGGGTAGTTACTAACAATATTCTATTTTTCAGGTTAATTTTTTTCAATTCACCGCCAAATTGGTAATCCTCCTGTACCGTTTCCATTAATGCGTCGATTACAGTATTGCCGGTCACCCAGATTTTAAAAGCCGCAGTGGATTCTGCGATCAGGTTTTCCCGTGCCAGATCGGTAGGAGCAAAATGCAGTTCCGTGAGCCTTCCGGTCAGGGTACGATTCATCTCCTCAGGATAGGGGGAAAATTTATTGCGGGTGCGCAGACCAGCTTCCACATGTCCTACCGGTATACGCTGATAAAAAGCCGCCAGGGCGGCGGCAAAGGTTGTAGTTGTATCTCCATGGACCAGAACCAGATCCGGTTTTTCCTGTTCAAAAATTACTTTCAGCCCATTCAGCACCCCGGAGGTAATACTGTATAAATCCTGGTGCTGCTGCATAATATCAAGGTCATAATCCGGTTTTATTGCAAATAAATTTAAGACCTGATCCAGCATTTCCCGGTGCTGAGCTGTTACTACTACTACTGTTTCAATATCCTCCACCTTTTTTAATTCCTTGATCACCGGAGCCATTTTAATCGCTTCAGGCCTGGTGCCAAAAACTACTATGACTTTCCCCAAATGCATTTATTATTCCTCCAAAAATATCAATGTAAACAGTCCATATAGTCAAATCAGACTTTAGCACCATAGTAATATATTACTATTGGGAAGTCAAAACAAAGCTGGTGCATTATAGGAGACCTTTAAAATTTATACGTTCTGCCGCCGGTAATAAAGTGCTATTATTATATTGGTTACCAAACTATTTATGCATAACCTCATACTACATAATTATTTGAGATAATTACAGTCTATGAATCCGCTGGGGAGGATAAACGGTGAATAATCTTAAACGCCTGTCTATAAATATTATAATAGCCTTTTTACTAATTGCCCTGCTTTTCCCGAACCGGGTCATGGCACAGCTGTCGGCTCAGGATGAAATATGGGAGCTTTTACGCTATGAATACGTACATAAGGTGCAGGCAGAAGTATTAGATGCCCCTACCATTGATGCAATGCTGGAAAAACTGGGCGACCCCTATACCACTTATCTTACCGCTGCCGAATACAGGATTTTTAATGATTCCCTGGAACAAAACTTCTCCGGCATTGGAATCTATCTGGATATCGTGGCTGAGGGAGTCAGGGTTACCGGTCTGGTCAGCGGTTCCCCCGCCGCAAAATCCGATCTGCGTCCAGGTGACATAATTACTGATGTCAATAGCCTTTCTTTGCAGGGTTTATCCTCGGAAGAAGTAATACCCCTGATCAGGGGACCCGAGGGAAGCAGCATTGAATTGGCGGTACTTAGGGATGGGGTATCCTTTTCCCTGTTAATTGAGCGTGGAACCGTTGATGTTCCTTCAGTCACAGAGGAAATGATGCCATCCCGGACCGGCTACCTAAGAATAAGCAGTTTTGCCAGTGAAACCGGCCAATTGTTTGCTGAGTCCCTCAATAATCTGCTGCCCCACAACCCTGACTTTTATATCGTTGATTTAAGGGATAACGGCGGAGGCTATGTAAATACAGCTATGGATATTGCCGGCTACTTTATTAGTGACAATGTAGCCATGCAAACCCAGTACCGCTATGGTTCCCCCTCCCTGGAAAGAGCCGTTCAGCATAAATTTTTGTTAGATAAACCTGTTATTATCTTAATAAATGAAAACAGTGCCAGCGCTTCCGAGATATTGGCAGGGGCAGTTAAAGACTATGGCCGGGCTGTCATTCTGGGTACTCAGAGCTATGGCAAGGGCTCCATGCAGCAATTATACACCTTGGAAAGCGGCGATTACTTTAAAATGACGGTAGCCCATTTCCTATCCCCCCTGGGAAAGAAGATTAATGAAGTGGGCATTGCCCCCGACCTGCGAATTGAAAAAAGCGACCCGATTATGGCGGCTCGCCTGCTTTTATCTCCTATTAATCCTGAAACAACTGCAGCCAACCTGGTTGGTTTTGAACTGCAATCGCATTTTATAATTATCGACACCCAACAGGCCCGCCAGCAGGAGTACTGGCAGCCTTACGGAGAAATCCTGGATCGGGTGGCACTGGATATGATGAAAGGGTCGGCTGAAGGTTGGAAAGCGGTAACCCAGCAAGAGCTTTCTGACCGCCGCTCCCTGTACTATCCTGGTTACCAGTTCACCAATGATTTAGATAACGTCCCGACAGATAAGAAATTCACCATCCATTTTCCCCGCAGTGTAAACCCGCAGACCATAAACCCTTCAAGCATCGAACTAGTTGCTGAGACCAGCGGGGAAAGAGTACCGCTGACCATTAACCCTTTAAGCAGTTCCGAGGTTCAGGCAGTGCCGCAGAAAACCCTGATTCCAGGAGCTTCTTACTGGCTGCTGCTCCACCCCTCCATTCAATATACGGATAACCGTTCCCTGCCAACCGGAATGATATGTACCGTGACTGTAAGACACTAGGACAAACCAAGGGGACGGTTTGTCCCCTTTTTCCCCTCTAGTTCCCTATTCCATTCATAATAATCTGCGTAATCTGCTCGGCCGCAGTATTTTTATCTACTTCCCATCCTTCAATAACCAGCGGCACCCATATGGAACCTAGAATTCCGCCCAGTATTACTGCCATGAGTTTTGTATCTACCGGCCGTATTTCCCCGTTGTCAATACCCATCTGAATAAATTCCCGCAGGTGCCTTTCCTTCTCGGCTTGCTTCTGATATCCCCACGCTCTAAGTTCCTCATCAATATAATCAATATTCCAAAATAAAATGCTGGTTAATTCCTTGTTTTCCTGGCAGAATTTAAAATGCGCCTCCACCAATATCCTGATTTTATCTTTAAAGCATATGCTGCTCTGGATCTCTTCCACCATTTTCTGATGATACAGCTGAAAACTCCGCTCCAATATTTCCTGCAAAAGCTGCAGTTTGCTGGCAAAGTATTCGTAAATCGTGCCCTTGCCTATGCCGGCCTCAATAGCTATTTCCTCCATTTTGGTATAATTATAGCCCTTCCGGGAAAATACCTTAATGGCCGCTTCCATAATAAGCTCCCGTTTGCCTTTCTTAAGGTCTTCCAAGCCCATAAAAACGCCTCCAACGCTATTGGATAAGCAGGGGCCGGTGTTATAAAACCAGCCCAAGCCTCCTTTTTAAGCTTAATTTACCAGAGCTGCATCCATCTCATCATTGGCCGCAGATTTCTTTTTAAACTTATTACCCCAATCATCAAAGATACTATATACAACCGGAATAAGCAGTAAAGTAACAAAGGTGGAAGCAAACAGGCCTCCGATTACTACGGTAGCCAGAGGAGCTGACATCTCCGCCCCTTCGCCCCATCCGATCGCCATAGGCATCATCGCCAGCATGGTGGATAATGCGGTCATTAATATAGGCCGTAATCTTACCCGGCCTGCCTCTATAATGGCAGGGTTTCTTTCCATCCCTGCCGCCCGCAGTTTTTTAAGATAATCAATATATACAATCGCATTGGATACCACTATTCCTGCCAGCATAATTATACCGATAAAGGCTGTTACACTGAAGCTTCTCCCTGTAATCAGAAGTCCCAGAATCACACCAATGATGGCAGTGGGGATAGAAAACATGATAATAAAAGGATCGAAGAAAGATTCATACTGTATCACCATTACCACATATACCAGCAGTATTGCCATCAGCAAGGCCAGGAACAAACTGGCAAAAGAATCCATCATTTGTTCATTTTGTCCGCCATAATCGACGGTGTAGCCTACTGGCAGCTGAATCTTGCCAACCTCGGCCTGAACATCTTTGGTAACACTATTCAAATCTCGATTTAAAAGGTCGCAGGAGATCGTGGCCTGACGGGCTTGATCATCCCGGGAGATCTGCACCGGTCCGGTGGCCAATTCAAAGCTGGCCAGTTCCGATAATGCTACACTGCTGCCCTGGGCGGTAATAATCTTCAAACCTTTGAGGGTATCCATATCACTTTTATGCTTATATATACTGGTGACCCTTACATTGATCTCATTGCCTTTTAATCGATACTTAGTGGCAACCTTTCCGTCAATGGCGTTTCTAATCTCGTTGGATACCTGCATGGGTGATAACCCATAATCCATAGCTCGCTGGCGGTTGATCCGAATCTGCACTTCCGGATTGCCATCAGTCAGGGATGCCGTCACTTCACGAGTGCCAGGCACATTTCTTACCACGCTTTCAACTTTATCGGATAGTTCCCGCAGGGTATCCAGGTCATCACCTTTGATGGCCACCGTAAGCGCACTGCCTGAACTCATCCCGGCACTGCTGGCCGAGACTGACTTCTTAGCCCCGGGAATGTCCTGGAGTGATTTTCTGATCTCTTCCGCCACCTGAGCGACTCCATTGCGCTCACCCTTGGGAATCAGTTGTACATAAAGGGTAGCTTTATTAGACGCTGCAGCCTCCATGGAATACTGTCCCGAACTTCCCACACTGGTAAATATCAAATCCACCGCTGAATTTTGCAGCAACCTTTGTTCAACTTCCTGGGTTATGGCATCCACATCCTCAATAGCGGATCCCTTGTCAGCTTCGAGAGTTATGGAGATGGCCCCCTCATCCGAAGCCGGTATAAACTCAGCTCCTACCAGGGGAATCAGACAAAGCGATGCGATCAACAGCCCGGTAACTCCCAAGATAACCTTACGCCGATGTCCTAAAGCCCATTCCAGCAAGACCTTGTATTGTTCACCCAGATTATCCAACCAGTTCCCCAGGCGAGTGATCAAACGACCTGCGGCGCTCTTGTCACTGGTTGACTTTTGCATGGCAGCATCTGTCAGCATCCGCGAAGACATAAAAGGAACAATGGTTACGGCAATCAGCAGGGAACAGCCGATGGCTACACAGATGGTAAAGGCCAGGGGTTTAAATAACACCCCGCTGATCCCTTCCGCCAGACCAATCGGCAAAAATACTGCAATCAAGGTCAAAGTTCCGGCCAGTACTGCTCCGCCCACCTCACTGGCGCCTTTTAAGGCAGCATCCAGCGGCGATAATCCCAGGCTGCGATGGCGGTATATATTCTCAAAGACCACGATGGAATCGTCCACCATTCGGCCCACCCCCAGGGCCAGACCTCCCAGGGTTATCGTATTCAGTGTGCTGCCGGTATAATACATTAGTATAAATGTAGCCACGATGGAAAGAGGTATCGCAATACCTATAATAACCGTGCTGCGGATGTTGCGCAAAAACAGCAAAATAATCAACACCGCCAGTATAGCGCCTTCCATTAGCGTTTTGGACGTACTGCTGATAGCCTTATTGATATAATCAGACTGATCCATGACGACTTGCATATCTATTTTGCCGCCCAGCTCAGTTTCGATCTTTTCCATTTCTTCTTTTATAGCGGTGCAAACTTCGACAGTATTGGCATCGGTCTCTTTCTGAGCATGAATGCCTACCGCTGCCAAACCATTGGTACGGGTGATTTGATCCAGGTCTTTATAGTCCTCACTCACTTCAGCAATGTTTTTCAAAGGAATCTTGTTGCCGGTGGCAGTGGTCAGGGCCACGTTTTCAATATCATTCAGGCTCTCGAATTCCTGCAGACTGCGGGCAAAATACTTGCGTTCGCCAAAGGTAATGCTGCCGGAAGACATATTGTAATTGTCGGCTGCCAGAAAACTAGCCACCTGGCCCAAGCTCAATCCATAATTCTCTGCTTTGACCGGGTCAACCGTAACTTTTACTTCCCTCTCGCGGCCGCCGGTGATAGTTACCGAAGCAACCCCGGAAAGACGAGAAAGACGTGGTTCAACTTTATCTTCGGCTATGGTTTGCAGCTGAGCCAGAGAGAGGTCTTTACCATTAATACCGATGGCGATAACCGGCATACTGTTGATATCCATTTTCATGACCTGAGGCTTCTCCGCACCATCAGGCAGATATGCCTCTACCATGGATACTTTATCGCGTATATTGGCCATGGCTGTATCCATGTTGGTGCCATAATTGAAGGCCACCAGAACCATTGATGAATTTGCGCTGGAAACTGACATTAACTCATCAATGTTAGCCACCGTACCCGCCACATTCTCTATAGGTTTGGTAACCTGGTCCTCCACCTCTTCAGGTCCGGCTCCCGCATAGCTGGTTACTACTGCAGCATAGGGCAGATCCATTTCCGGCATTAAATCCACAGGCAGCCTGGAAAGATTCATAAATCCAATGATTACAATCGCTGCAATCAGTATGATAAGGGTTGCCGGCCTGTTTATTGAAAATTGTACGATTTTTTTCATTATAGTGCAGTTCCCCCATCTGATAATTGCAGAACGCTGGTTTCATCAATGAGTGTGTTGCCTTTGGTTACCACTCTTTGACCGGCCTCGAGACCTTTGATTATTTCGATATAGGTTCCGTCATTCAGTCCGGTTTGCACTATTACTGCCTGAGCATGATTATCTCCATTGACGACAAATACTGAGTTCTCACCGTTTTTAGGCAGGACGGCGGCCATAGGAATGGCTAACACCCCTTCCCGGTGCTCGGTACCCAGCATAACCTCAGCAAACATGCCTGATTTTATCTGGGCTTGCTGATTATTAGGCAGAGCTACCTTGACCGGATATGTACGCGTAGCCGGGTCTGCTACCGACGCTACGCCCTTGACCGTGCCATTAACCGGCTCTTGACTGATGGCTTTGATGAGCACCTTAACGGCTGACCCGGCATGAACCGACGTCACATCCGATTCACTAACCTTTACTTCCACTTCCAGATCAACAGTATTATTTATAACCGCCACCGGACTTTGCATGCTGGTGGTATCTCCAACCGCCACATCCACCCGTCCTACAATGCCATCCAGAGGGCTTTTTATTTCACAGTCTGCCAGATTTTGCTGAGCCAGGCTTAACGCCGCCTGGGCCTGAGCCACGCCTGCTTCAGCCGCTCCGGTGTTGAGGGCGTCATAAGCAGCCTTGGTTGTTTCCAGGGTTTGATCAGAGGCCGCCCCGGCTTTATGGAGTTCTATCATGCGATTATAGTTGTTAAGGGCAGTCTGCCGCTGTATTTCATTGGCGGCCAGTGCAGCCTGAGCAGAAGCCACCCCTGCCTCGGCCTGCTGAACAGCTGCTTCCATCTTGCTCCGGTCCAGGCTGACAATAACCTGACCCTTGCGAACCGGCTGTCCCTCCTGGACATGAACCGCTGTAACCCGGCGTGATTGCTGGGGCATAATCGCCTCTTCGTGGCTGCCCTTGACTCTGCCGGTATAGCTTGAATATTTCAAAATATCCATGTTATTAACGACTGCGGTTTCAACCGTAAATACACTTTCTTCCACTTTCTGTTCTTCTTTCCCGCAGCCGTTTACAAATATAAACAGCGACATTATTATCAGTCCGGCCATGACCTTTCCCAACCTTGTTTTCACCTAAAATCCTCCCCTTTAATAAATCTGAGCTACCTGATTGTCACCTTTCCGACCCGCTGGTCAATTCATTTTTTCATTATATGGCTATGGATTTATAACGTCAAGATATTAATGGTATATTTAACGGTTAGCCAGCCTGCCCTGGAAGAAACTATCAAACTTGCCGGCGCTTTTATTTCCCAGTATAATATTGTGGGGTTATAATTAAACGTCCCTTACACCTCCCCACTTTAGGCGGTGTAAAGCGATTCCAATTATGTAAAACCTTTGTTAAGATAATAAGCAATTGTTTATGATACTTACGGCAAGGAGAATGAATCATTGTTATTTAATTCCTATGAATTTATTTTTCTATTTCTGCCTATTTGCCTGATCGTCTATTTTTTATTAAACCGATTCGCCTCCGGCAGCGCAGCCAAATTATGGCTGGTATTGGCTTCCCTGTTTTTTTACAGCTGGTGGAATGTAATCTACCTGCCATTAATTCTATTATCCATTGTCGTAAACTATGCGGTGGGCACTGCTCTGGTCAAATCTTCCGACCGCATCAGGCTTACTCCCAAAACTATTCTGGCCACCGGCATTACCTTCAACCTGCTTTTACTGGGCTATTTTAAATATATGGACTTTTTCCTGACCAATATCAACCTGGTCTTTTCCAACGATCTGCCCTTGCTGCATATAGTTCTGCCGCTGGGGATCAGCTTTTTCACCTTCACCCAGATAGCTTTTCTGGTAGATGCCTATCATTCTGAGGCCAGGGAATACAACCCTATAAATTACGCGCTCTTTGTCACCTTTTTCCCCCACCTCCTGGCCGGGCCTATTTTGCATCACAAAGAAATGATGCCCCAGTTTGAATCCGGCGAGAATAAAGCTCTTAACTATAAAAATCTTGCTCAGGGCATATTCCTGTTCTCTATAGGGTTATTCAAGAAGGTAGCAATTGCTGATACCCTGGCTCTGGCTGCTAATTACGGCTTTGACACTGCTGCCGCCTTGAGCCTGGTTGAGGCCTGGATAACCTCCTTGTCATATACCCTGCAGCTTTACTTCGATTTCAGCGGCTATACCGATATGGCAATCGGTGCGGCCCTGATGTTCAATATCCGGCTGCCCATCAACTTCAATTCTCCGTATAAGGCCTTGAGCATCCAGGATTTCTGGCGCAGATGGCATATGACCCTGAGCCGGTTTCTGCAGAAATACGTATATATCCCCCTGGGGGGCAACCGCCGCGGAAATATTAATATGTACCGCAACCTAATGATAACTTTCCTGCTGGGAGGCTTATGGCATGGAGCCGGCTGGACCTTTGTATTCTGGGGATTTTTACACGGGGCGGGCCTGGTTATCCAACGGCTGTGGCAAAAATTGAACCTCCGGATGCATAAATGGCTGGCCTGGTTCATTACCTTCAACTTCGTCAATATCGCCTGGGTGTTTTTCCGGGCTGAAACCTGGAGTTCAGCCATCAAGGTACTCACCGGCATGTTCGGGCTGAGCGGCATCATCCTGCCTGCTTCCTTATCAAGCCGGTTGGGATTCTTATCAGGATACGGGGTGGAATTCGC
>JAQVWS010000055.1 GCA_028709585.1 Syntrophomonas sp.
AAGGCCTAAATACAAATGCGATGGTATTACTTGGCACTTTCGCTTGTGCTGTAATCTGGTGGGTAATAGAATTAATGCCTGATTATGTAACCAGTATTTTGATGTGCAGCTCATGGGTAGTTTTTAACATAGTGCCTTTTTCGACTGCTTTTTCTTCCTTTGCAGGGACAACTTTTTGGCTGTTGTTAGGAGCAATAGGTATAGGGGTCGGGGTTGCCCAATGCGGATTGCTGAATAGAACATCCCTCATAATCATGAGCAAATTTCCGGCTAGTTTTAAAGGTATGACCACAGCCTTGTATGTAGCCGGAAATATTATCAACCCGCTCATTCCCAGCGCTGTTGCCAAGATATCAATTGCAGCGCCCTTTGCTAAATCCATCGGTGAAAAACTGGGGTTTGAAAAAGGAAGTGAAGGTATGGGAGGGCTTTTTGCGGCTGTGTGGCTCTCCATCGGGGTACTGTACCCCATTTTTCTTAGTGCTTCTATATTAAATTACACCCTGGTTGGTTTGATGCCCAAAGAAATTGCCGCTGAAATTACTTGGACCTCATGGCTTTCTGCCACCTGGGTGTGGGGTCTGGTGGTTATGGTATTAGGTTATCTTGTTATACAAATACTTTACAAACCACAAGGGAAACCCCATATGGACCCAGACTTTATCAAAGAAGAACTGGCTAAACTGGGTCCGATATCTCGCAATGAAAAAATAGTTTCTCTTATCTTGGCATTATCCCTGGTACTGTGGATGACAGAAAGAATACACCATATCAATGCTGCTCTAGTTGCCTTGACTGCTTTAATGCTTATGCTGGGGTTGGGGATATTTGGCCGGGATGAGTTCAGGGAGAAAATCAGCTGGGACTCGATTTTGTTTATTGGCGGGGTACTCAACCTGGCAACTCTCTTCCCGGCTTTAAATATCGATAAGTGGATTGCTGCCATAATAGGCCCATACCTGCAGCCGTTGATTTCCAATATGTATTTATTTGTTGTAGTTTTATCTCTGCTGCTCTTCTTGTTGCGATTTGTATTGGTTTCACAGACGGCTACACTAACTATTTTTGTTGTTCTGCTGGTGCCTTTTGCCCAATCGGTAGGAATAGACCCCCTTATCCCAGCCTTTATAGTGTTAACCTCAGTTAACATCTGGAATGTATTTTATCAAAACACAACCTTCCTGGCAGGTTATTATGCAGCTATCGGTATGGTGAAATATTCACAAACCATAAAAATGTCATTTGCATATATGGCCATTAATATAATCGCGTTAATGGCTTGCGTACCGGCATGGAAGCTAATGGGTATGATTCCCTGACAATCACTCGTTAAATTTTGCTGTTCTCCATCTCCAATTTGAGTACATTTTCTTTTTGCCCAAAAAGGACTATCGTATCACCTTTATACAAAATGCTGGATCCTTGAGGCATAAAGGAAATTTCATTATGATATATCAATAAGATAGTAATACCCAGCCTTTTATTGGTACCTAGCTCCATAATGCTTTTGCCGTCAAAACCTTCTCCCACCTTCATTTGTTCAACCATATACCCCTGCGGCAGATCCAGGATGTCCAAGGCGTGACTATTATTAATATAGTAGGCTACCCTTCGCCCTGAATCCCTTTCTGGAAATATTACCTGATCCACTCCCATTTTTTTAAGGATATTTCCTCTTCTATCAGTAGTGGCCTTGGTATACATCGGTATGCCCGCTTCTATTATTATATTGGTCGCCAATAAGGTTCCCTCAAAATCATTTCCCATGGATACCACGGCAATATCAAAATTTTTTTTATCAACAATTTTACTTAATTCATCATCATTTTCTGACACGTTAATAATTGCGCCGGATACAATTTTGTCACGAACATCGTTTAAAGCATTCTCATTAAAATCAACGGCAAATACTTCATGCCCCAGTTCATAAAGGCTTTCGATTAAACTGGTGCCAAACCTTCCCACTCCAATAACCAAAACGGATTTTTTCATATTTGACCCCTCTCCCAACAAATCAATGTTAATCGATAAAAATACTTTCTTTCATGTAGCGTATGTTATCTTCCTGGGCTTTCGCCAGTATAAGCACCAAGGATAAAACACCAATCCGGCCTATAAACATAAATACACTAATTATTGCCAATCCAACTGAAGACATTTGTTCAGTTATTCCCATCGATAACCCAGCCGTTGCTAAAGCAGAGACTACTTCAAATAAAACTGGCATAAAAGGTAGCTGTTCTATAAGCATAATTGTCAAGGTGCCAATACATACCAAAACCAAAGCCATGATTGTAACTGTAAAAGCTTTGGCAATGCTGGCGGGTTCAATTTCTCTTTCATTGAATACAACGGCTTTCTTGCCTCTTG
Source organism: Syntrophomonas sp. (assembly GCA_028709585.1). GTDB lineage: Bacteria > Bacillota > Syntrophomonadia > Syntrophomonadales > Syntrophomonadaceae > PHAA01. Next base: position 2,371 of record JAQVWS010000055.1, read on the forward strand.
CAATGGCCCAGGCGGCAAGGATTATTACTCCAAATGTAGTTGTTTTAATGCCGCCGCCAACTGAACCGGGACTGGTTCCAATAAGCATCATAATAATCATTAAAAATTGAAAAGATTCATTCCAGCTTGACACAGGAACGGTTACGAAGCCAGCGGTCCTGGTAATACATTGAAACAGGCTTTCTATTATTTTCTGGCTCCAGGGCAGACCGGCGAGAGAAGAGTTATATTCTGCTAATAAATAAAAACTGCTTCCTCCCAAGGTAATTAATACCGTAACCATTAATACCAGCCGACTGTGCAGGCTGAGGTTATTGCGCCAGTGGCGCATCAGTTCGATCAATTCCAGCAGCACCACATAACCCAAACTGCCCAAAAGAATCATAACCATTATCACTAAGTTAACACCAGCTAAATCCCTGAAGGGTATCAGGCTGACCCCGGTTATATCCAATCCTGATCCATTAAATGCGCTGACCGCATGAAATAGAGCAAAAAATAAAACTTTTATAATCCCCTTGTCTCCCATATCAGGTAAAGCAAAATACAAAAGAATAGTGCCTATAAATTCTATTGCCAGTACCAATAATGTTATATTGCGAAACAAGGTGCCTATGCCGCGAAACTCAAACTGCTTTTGTTCCAGTGATGCTATTACCCGATAAGACAAGTTTAACCTATATCCAAACGTGACTAACAGGACGGTAGTTACAACCATCAGGCCCAACCCTCCCAACTGGATCAAGCATAGGATAATAACTTGTCCCCCAAGACTCCAATGGCTGCCGGTATTAACAATAGTAAGTCCTGTGACGGTAAGAGCAGACATAGAAGTGAACCATGCCTGTAGGAAAGAAGTGCCTGGCTGGTTTGATGCCCAGGGCAGCATCAGCAATAAAGCTCCCAGGAGTCCGATGCCTGCGTAAGCCGCCAGCAATAATTGTCCGTATTTAGGTTTCTTATTCATTAGCTGCTCCCATTAATGCCACTAGCTGACCTTGAATATTATTATCATCGGTATTAAAACATACGAGCCAGTTCTCTATTTCCTTTCATTGTAATATAGGTGGTCTCAATTGACTATGTAAATGATTGCTGCAACGGTAAAATTTAGCCGCCAAGTCATATACTTCTGCTCCTTGACTTGATAAATAAAAATGTTATTATTTTATATAGAACATTTGTTCGGGTGGAGGTCTAATCAAATGGATAGGATTATTTTACATTCGGATCTTAACAATTTTTATGCTTCGGTTGAATGCCTGCACAGGACTGAAATACGCAATAAACCGGTAGCGGTTTGCGGTGATCCAGAGGCACGTCATGGCATTGTACTGGCCAAAAATTATCCGGCTAAAGCTACCGGGATCCAAACGGGCGAAGTAATTTGGCAGGCTAAACAAAAATGCCCGGATCTTATTGTGATTCCGCCTAATTTCCCTCTTTATCTGAGATTTTCGCGGCTGGCCAGGAGTATTTATGCCAGTTATACCGATCAGGTCGAACCATTTGGATTAGATGAAGCCTGGCTGGATGTTACCGGCAACCGTCATATTCACGGAGACGGGCTTAAGATTGCCAATGAAATCAGGGAGCGCATTAAATTTGAGATGGGTGTAACTGCATCGATTGGGGTAAGTTTTAATAAGATATATGCCAAGCTGGGCAGCGACATGAAAAAGCCTGATGCTACTACCGTAATTAGTCGTGATAATTTCAAACAAGTTGTATGGCCCTTGCCGGCTGGTGATTTATTATATGTAGGCCGTGCCACGAAACGAAAACTGGCTCGCTACGATATCAATACCATTGGAGATATTGCCGCGGCCAGCATGAAGTTTCTAAAATCTGTTTTAGGTAAATGGGGCGAAGTGCTATGGTCTTTCGCCAACGGTTACGATAACTCGCCGGTAATCCGCATGAATGAAGAGACCTTGATAAAAAGCGTCGGCAACAGTATCACCACCCCCCGCGATCTTGAAACCTCCGAGGATGTACAGATAATTTTTTATGTACTGAGTGAAAGTGTGGCTGCCCGGCTGCGGGAACACGGGTTTAAATGCCGGACGGTTCAGATTCACATCCGGGATAAAACTTTGTTCACCTTTAGTTTACAGGGCAAATTTCATAAGCCAACTAATCTTAGTGGTGATTTGGCTGATAAAGCCATTTCCCTTTTCCGGGCTAATTATTCCTGGCCCAATGCTATTCGCAGTATGGGTTTGCGCGGGTGTGATCTGGTTGCAGCTGATAGTGATGAACAGCTTTCGCTGTTTGATGATGAAAAACAACGTATAAAACAGGAGCAATTAGAGATGACGGTAGATGCGCTCCGCACACGATTCGGTCATTTTTCGGTGCAAAGGGCCTTGTTGTTAAAAGATCCGGAAATTGGAGCCATTAACCCCAAAGAAGACCATGTTATCCACCCTGTTTCATTCTTTAAGGAGGGCAATATACTATAAATGCAAGCCAATCGCTACAATAATCCTGACAAAGTATATATCAGTGTTAAGGCCATCTTTTATCCCGAGGGAGGATTTGAGCCTACCTCCTTCATATGGGAGGACGGCCACGAGTATGAAATAAGCAAAGTCATTGATATTCGCCGAGCCGCCAGCTTAAAAGCAGGGGGTGTGGGTATTCGCTATACCTGTAAGGTTCACAATAAAGAAGTATATATGTTCCTGGAGGAAGACCGCTGGTTTATGGAAAGAAAGAATAATAATTAGCTGCCCCTGGCCTTGTTTATCGGCAAGTCCCCCGGCAAGGAGTCATGGCTGAGCCGGAAATGATATAACCCGCCAGCTATTGGCATGGGCGTGATGTAAAAGCTGAGGATCAGGATTGACCGCTACCCTTTGCCCTACTTTTTCCATAATACATATATCGGCATAACTGTCTCCGAAAGCGATACTGGCTTCCCAATCGACTTCTTCATCAGCAAAGGCTTGCTGCAATAATAAAAGCTTGCTCCTGCCGTCAATGAACGGTGTATCTCCCTTATTATCAAATACATTGTCTTTGTAGGCCAGCCTGGCTCCAATTACTTTATCTATCCCTAACTCTGCGCCCACTATTTGCAATAATTGGCTATAAGCTCCCGAAAGCAGCAGACAATAAAAGCCCTGTTCTTGAGCTAACTTGATTTCTTCCAGAACCAGGGGATTAAACTCCTTAAACAAATAGGGATATGCTGCCAGGAAAAAATCTTCTATTTCCTGGCGGGTCATGGAGGTATAAAGACGATTAAACCTGTTAAAAGCCATGCTTTTCATGTTCTCTCGCGGCAATATTCCGCCTTTATACAGCAAGACCGGCGGTAAAACCGACAGCGTTATTTTGATACACCTGATTCTGGATCGCTTTTGGCGCAGCCATTCTTTCAGCAAACATGGCAGGGTATCTTTCATTAACAGGGTTCCATCAAAATCAAAAACAGCTAGTTTCATTAAGACCTCTCAATAATCTATATTTTATTTATTTATAAAGATTAAGCCAATTATACAAAATATGGCCCCAATAACCTTATCAGTTCCAAACCCCTCTTTAAAGATGAATATGCCTATAGGGATCAGCACCAGTGCCAGAGCAATATTGGCTACCAAAGAGCCAACGCTTATCTTCCAGCCGGCTCGATAGGCCATTAAATAGCCAAATTCTAGGCCAACAATTGCAATTCCCAAAGCAACACTGGTCCAATTCAGGTCTTTAAATGACTGAAGAAAACTTTTGTCGGTTTTATTTATAAAAAATATTATTGCGGTAAAAACTGCTGCCGTCAAATATGTAATAAATAGTGCGGAGAAAGGGTCAGCTTTTTGCGGCGTGGATTTCTGGAATATATTATAAAAAATATTTGATGCTACAATCAATACTATTGAGAATACATACATAAACAACTGGCTATCCCTCGCTTATCAATCTGCTTTTTTAATTATATCAGATTAAAACTTCCTTCCCACCATGTAAAAAGCAATTTATGCCTGTGGTTATATTTACCGCTAGAATATGAGCGCTTTCTTGGTAATAATGGAGAAAAGGAGGTAGTTTATTTGTGAAAAAAGTCTTATTATTTATAGTGTTTTTGTCATTTATGGTTTTTCCCCTGCCCAGTGTTGACAATAGTTTGGTTAATCAAGTTGAAGGTGTCTTTACTACTACCAGCGTGAAACAGGTTGTGATTACCTCAAATACATTGAACTTCCGAACCGGAGCCAGCACCAAACATAGAATAATAAAAAATTATCCTAAAGGCACCGTATTTGATGTTATTGGGAAAATTGGCAACTGGTATGTGGTTAAAAATAGCAAAGATACGGTAGGTTGCATGGATGGTAGATATTTAAAAGTCTATTCCCCATCAACTTCATCGCCAGAAAGCTTTACTGCCATGCAATTAGAAATGCTGGGCTACATAAATTCAGAACGCAAAGCCAATGGGCTGACACCTTTAACTTTGACCAAAAAATTATCAGACGGTGCTTATCTAAAATCCAAAGATATGGCTGATAATGATTATTTCAGCCATAATTCACCTACCTATGGAACCCCTTTTGATATGATGAAAAGCCTGGGCATCAGCTATGCGGCAGCCGGAGAAAACATTGCCTTAAACAGCACTATAAAAGGAGCCCATACTGCATTTATGAACTCATCGGGTCACCGAGCCAATATTCTCAGCACCAATTTCGCTCATTTAGGTTTAGGTATTTATCAGGATAATAATCGCATATATATAACCCAATGGTTTACGAACTAATATATGCGATAATTCTATATATTTTCTATATTTACAAAAACTATATAATAAATAACCTCACGTATAATGAAATCCAAATCGTTCATACTAAAAAAAGCACCTGGGTGTTATAATAATTGAAGGAGGTTATTATTATTCTTACTAAGCCGTTGAAATGGATGGAAGAATCTGTACAGGAAGATTCCTTGGAAATAAGCCCGCAAAAATCTGCTGGCTTTGATGTCTCTGATGATGAATTATTTGAACTAATGTTTGTTAACGAATTCTGGACAGGATAAAAACTGATTTGAATCAATGTCATATTGGCAAGCAGACCTATTATAGCAGGTCTGCTTTTTTTGCGTTGTTATTCCATTAACCTGACATTTATTAAAATACTGCTAATAAAAAAATAGAAAATATAATGATACATCACAAACATGTGGTATATTGTAAAAGGTCATTATTTGACTTTATTATTTTGCTTTTATTAGAGAGGAATGAATTAAATGCCCATCACAGAATTGCTGTCCCGTAATGCTCGATTATATGGTGATGAGATCTGTTTGGTTGAGGTCAATCCAGAGCTGCAGGAAAAAAGAGAAGTTACCTGGAAGGAATATGAACTTATTGAACCTAATCCAATTGCGAAATTCCGTCTGGAGATGACCTGGCGTGAATTTGATGATAAAGCCAACCGGTTTGCAAATCTGCTTATAAATAAGGGAATAAAAAAAGGCGATCAAGTTGCCATACTCTTAATGAACTGTCTGGAGTGGCTGCCGATTTATTTTGGTATTCTCAAAGCAGGCGCTTTGGCAGTGCCTCTAAACTTTCGCTATACTGCTGATGAAATAAAATACTGTTTGGAATTGGCAGAAGCTGATGCTTTAATCTTTGGCCCGGAATTTATTGGTCGAGTGGAGACAATTTTCGACCAGATTCCCAACGTCAAACTGCGTTTATTTGCAGGTGATAACTGCCCTTCCTTTGCTGAAAGCTATGAGCGCCTAACGAAAGAGTGCTCTGCTATATCTCCTGATGTTTCCATTAATGATGAAGATGACGCAGCTTTGTATTTTTCATCCGGTACCACCGGCTTTCCCAAAGCCATTCTTCATAACCACCGCAGTCTGGTATCATCATGCCTTACTGAGCAAAACCATCACGGACAAACCAGGGATGATAACTTTCTGTGCATCCCCCCGCTATATCACACCGGGGCCAAGATGCATTGGTTTGGGAGTTTGCTTTCCGGCAGCAAAGCCGTTTTGTTGCGGGGGGTTAAACCAGCCTGGATTTTAAAAGCGGTTTCTCAAGAAAAGATAACCATAGTATGGCTGCTGGTTCCCTGGGCCCAGGATATTCTTGACGCAATTGAAAGCGGAGAAGTAAAGCTCACGGATTATGACCTTAAGCAATGGCGGCTAATGCATATAGGCGCCCAGCCGGTTCCGCCCAGCTTGATTCGTCGCTGGAAAAAGTATTTCCCCGACCACCTCTATGACACCAACTACGGCTTAAGCGAATCTATTGGCCCAGGCTGTGTTCATTTGGGCACCGAAAACATACATAAGGTCGGGGCAATCGGGAAACCGGGATTTAACTGGGAAACCATGATTGCCGACGAAACCGGACATCCTGCTCCCCAGGGAGAGGTAGGAGAATTGGCCGTAAAAGGTCCGGGCCTGATGAAATGTTATTATAACGACCCGGAAGCGACAGCATCAGTATTAAAAAATGGGTGGCTTTTTACCGGCGATATGGCTCGCATGGATAAAGAGGGTTTCATTTATCTGGTAGACCGTAAAAAAGATGTTATTATCAGCGGCGGCGAAAATCTATACCCGGTCCAGATTGAAGATTTCCTGCGGGGTCATGATGCGGTTAAGGACGTTGCAGTCATTGGCTTGCCGGATCAGCGGCTTGGTGAAATTGCGGCAGCTATAATAGAAGTTAAGCCGGATCACAATTGCACCGAAGCTGATATAATAGCATTCTGTCATTCACTGCCGCGCTATAAACGCCCGCGCCAAATCATATTTGACAATGTTCCCCGCAACCCTACGGGTAAAATTGAGAAGCCGCGGCTCAGAGAAAAATATTGCGGAGGAAGCCTGGTAGCCAAACAGATTCAAAACCATGAAGATGTTAAATAGAGTTGGTTAATCTGGGTGAATCTATTTAAGAACAATCATAAAGTAGGAGCAGTATTTTTACTGCTCCTACTTTTCTGGGATTAATTATTATTGTCAGGATTTATATACAATAACTCCTGCTTTGGCTAAATGCATAACCTTCTTGCTTATGCTGCCGAGGATAATGTCCTCCATTTTAGAAAGGCCGCGATTACCCATGATAATAAGATCACAATTATGTTTTTCGGAATGCCCCACAATTTCTTCTTCGGGCTTTCCAAATCTGATACTTGAATCCACCGTGAGACCGGATTGCTTAAAAAGATCCTCTGCTGCCTGAAGTGCTTGCGTCCCCTTTTCAACTACGGCTTTATTAAATTCCTCTGCATTATTAAACTTGGTATTAATAATGGAATAAGATTTCCAATCCACTGCATTTTCTACAACATGAATAAGAGTAACGTGTTTGACAAAGCCATTTAGCATCATTTCTTTGGCAAGCTTAACTGCCCCCATGGCGCTCTCAGAACCATCTGTTGCAACCAATACCCTGTTAAACATTTACCTTCACTCCTATCTAAAATTATTCTAAACTATGTTTATATAAAAGACCCTTTGTCGTGGCCCATCAAATTCACAAAAGTAGATACCTTGCCATGTGCCCTCTCTTCAATTACTCCAGGTGAGTTTCTCCAGGGCAATATAGCTGCGGTACCAATCATCGCTTTTCATCAGCATTGCAGGTGAGCCGGATTTCTTAATCGTTCCGTTTTCCAGGATGACAACTGTATCACTTGTAATTATAGATGATAAACGGTGAGATATCGATAATATTGTGCGAGCTTGGCTGGCCTTTTGCAGTATGGCTACAATCTTCTCTTCTGTAATCGAATCAAGATTGGCGGTAATTTCATCCAGCAGCAGGATAGGCGGATCGGCCACAATTGCCCTGGCAATGGCCAGAAGCTGTTTTTGCCCTTGAGAAAACAATGCACCGCTGTTTATTGTAGTATCGATCCCATTTTCCAGGGATGCTACATACTCAGTCAGGCCTACATAAGCAAGTGCATATTCAATCTCTTCCCTGGTAATGTTATCGTCCTTATGACTGATTTGCTCAGCTACTGTTCCTTTAATCATGGGAATGCTTTGGTCAACATATCCAATTATCTTGCGTTTTTCGCGGGTGGGTATATCGTAAACATTGAATCCGTTTATGGTTATACTTCCCTTGGAAGGTTTAAGCAAGCCCATAATTAGCTTAAATAACGTGGTTTTCCCAACCCCTGTTTGGCCAATAACAGTTACCTTCTCCTGTGGTTTGATAACCAGATTAATCTTATCCAAAACAACACTTCCCTCCAAATATTTGAAGGCAACGTCATTAAACTCCAGTCGTATATCTTCGCGAGCTGGAATAATATCATGGGCTTGCAGTTCATTGTTTTTTCTGTCATCTTCTGGCTCCACGTAGAAATCTTCCACTCGACGAATACCCGAGATTGCCTGTTGAATATTTTGCAGCTCCATACCCAGATTTTCCACAGGGCTAAATAGATTAGATATTAATTCAATGGATGCCGCTACCATTCCCAATGAAATTCCAATATAGTTCAGTTGCTCGGATGATAATATAACAATTGCACCAATTACAACTGCGCGAGTTATTTGGATAATGGGAGGAAAAACCGCATCATAAAAATTTACTTTTTCAATGGTTTTGTAGTTCTTTAATAAATAACCGGTATAGATTTCTTCCATATAGCTTTCCTTGCTAAAGGATTTTATCATCTGGATGTTTTTTAAACTTTCGGCGATATGGTTGTTTACCTTGCTGACTAAAACCCGGTTATTTATCTGGGCCTTGAGCATTCTCGTCTGAAAGGTTCTGGTTATAAAGTAGATGGCTGGTAATATTAGTAATATTATTATCCCTAGCCCGGCGCTGAACATATAGATAGAAATGATAATGCCGATAATTTTAAAGCAGTCAATAATCATTCCCACAACGCCATTGGTAAACATGGAACTGACTGCATCGACGTCATTTATAAACCTGGAGACAACCGCACCGGAACCATTAGCAGTAAAGAATCTGGCATTTATTTTCTCCAGCTTTTCCATCATTCCCATGCGGATCTCTTTGGTAATCTTTTGACCTAAAACCGCAAGCACAGCTTCTTTTATAAAATCAAATGCGCCTACCAGCAATAACACCGCCATATATGCAATTGCCAGGCGCAGCAAGCCTATATTGTTCGAGGTCATAAGGTTATTATCAATGATTAGCTTCAATATTTGGGGCGGAATTAAGCTTGCCATAACTAACCCGCCAATACTAAAAATCAGCAGCACGTTTATACCCATATTTCTCTTTATAACCTTAGTAACAGATCTGAACACCAAACTATTTTGCAAAGCTGTAATCACCTTCTATATACTGCAAATTATATATGGTTGCATATAATGGAGAGTTTTCCATTAATTGATTATGGGTACCGTAATCTGCGCTTTTATTATTGTGCAGCACTACAATCTGATCAAATTGATTGAATATAGACAAGCGGTGCGAAATTATTATAATGATGCTTTCCTGATAATTTTTTTTCAGGTTGGCAATGATATTTGCTTCTGTTTGCATATCCACTGCCGAAAATGGATCATCCAGTATTATAATTTTGTTTTTGTTTACCAGAGTTCTGGCTAATGCTATCCTGGCCTGCTGACCACCGCTTAATCTGATACCGTTATTGCCAACTAAAGTGTTCTCCCCATCCGGCATTTGTGCCAAATCGCTCTGAAAGCAAACATCCTCTAAAACCGAAGTTATGTCTTTTTCATTGCCCAGTGTTACATTGTTGTATATACTGTCGGAAAGCAGCTGGGGCTTATGACCCAGGTAAGAAATGATTCGGCTTCGTTCATGCTCTGAATAATCCTTAAGTTCCCGGCCGTCTATGCTGATGCTGCCCAGGTAAGGATATAATCCCAGTAAAGCTAGGCCAAGGGTTGATTTTCCAGAGGCAATGGAACCGGTGATACCTATTATCTCTCCTGATGTCCCTGCCAGGGTTATATTTTCAATAATAGTTTCACTGCTGGCTGGATAGCTAAAGCTGAGATTTTTAACTGTAAGCCTGGTGGTGCACTTGTTGATGTTCACTGAGGTAGCTTGGCTCGTATGTTCAGTAAGATATGGCTTGATGCGTTTCCATGATACCTGAGACTTTTGCACTGAATTAAAAAGCTTGGCTGCTTTGCTGGCCTTGGTTGCCAAAGCTGCAAACATGGTAATATAGGTAACAAATACGCCTACGGTCCATTCGGTATTTATTACCTTGGTACCACCCATATAAATAACAGTTGTTACCCCCAGCATAGCAATAACATTATAAATAGGCTGCATGGAGTTATCCAGTATATTAGCTCTAATAGCCTTATTCTGCAAATCCTCCAGTTCAATATTAAAATTTTTTCGGTTTATAACCTCTACGCCGTTGGCTCGGTACAACATGACATTTTCAACGGCGTCTAAGGCCATGCCGGCAATTTCGCTGCTTTTAGCGCGAAAATCAATTGAGTATTTATAAATAATGGTTTTCAAACTCTCGGCTAACACCATTGCCACCGGGATGAAAATACCGGAGTATATAGTAATGCGAGCATCGTAAACCAGCATCGCTGCCAGATAAGCTGTCATTATAACACCGGTATCAAATATTTCGGTTGTAAACTTGCGCATACCCTCCACGCACAGATCCACATCGGAAATAGCTCTGGTCATTAAATTGCCGGTATCCTCATTTTCCAAATCAGCCAGGCTTTTTTGCATTATATTATTGTAAATTATGAGCCGCATTACAGCACTGGTGCGGTTGGCAAATCGTCTTATATAAAACCGTTTTAGATATCGCAACAGCTGAATTGCTCCAACCAGGCCAATAAAAATCAAGGCTATTTTTACTACTGTGTATAAACTTTCCCCACCTACAAGTGAATCTATGAGCTTGCCTTGATAAATCGGACTTAAAATCATGGAAATATTGAATGATAATCCGAAAATTATAATACAAAAAACCACAAACTTTTCCCTTTTCCAATAATTTATGATCCTATCGGGCTGTTTTATTGGTTCTATCATTAGCCTGGCCAAAAACGCTCACCTCCCTTTAGCTTGTAAACCGGGTAAAGCAAGAAAAAAATAAACCCTCAGCATGATTCTTTTTGCTATTCATTATATATAATAGACTAACGGCCCTAATCCTTTTTGTCATTGTCATACTCTATAACCAGGCCCTCCACGTGGTGCTTGCTCATAATTTTTCTTTTTTTACGGTTCTCTTTGGTTTCAAAAACCACATCTAAATCATAGTTTTCAGGGTACAATTCTTTTCGGTCTATATGCGGGGTCAGGCGTTTATGATTAACTACATATTTCTTTCCCATCACCATCACCATTAAGTCTCCCAGCTTGTTCTCCTCTTCACAAACAATGCCGGCTCGTTTCATTGTGCTGATATAAACACTATCGCCCAATTTAAATGCTTTCTTTTTATAAATCTGGCTGCGCTCTCTCTGGGCTTTGTTTATTTGCCATTGTGTTTGTCTTTGCAAGTCTTCATCATGCTGTTTGATATCCTTTTGATCAATAATGCTGTCAATCTTCAGGCTATATTCGCCGTCAAAGCTGATCTTCTCTCCGTAGCTTACTTCATGGGCCCTCTCTATGATATGCTTATCCATCCCCAATCTCAGCGCAATCAAAAAGGCATTGCTGTCTCCCCAATTGCCAATGTGCAGTTT
>JAQVWS010000180.1 GCA_028709585.1 Syntrophomonas sp.
GTGGAACTGGGGGGCGCCAGCGCTGTTGGAACTGTTTCCCGAGCTGCCATGCTTGTGGATGCCGGGATCTGCAAAAACTGTCTGTGTTTAAGCGGCGGGGTCTGGGATAATCATGTCTTTAACAGCAGCGATGGCAAGAATGCAGTTATGTCTCAGGCGGAAATTGATTATGACCTTCCCTATGGACCCATGGGTTTTAATTCTGGCTACGCCCTGTTAGCCCGCCGGCATATCTCCCAATATGGGACTACCCCGGAGCAACTGGCGAAAATCGCAGTGGATCAGAGAACCAACGCCCTTCTCAATCCTGATGCGTTATTTAATCAATCACCACTCACAATTAAAGATGTTCTTGATTCACCGGTCATCGTGGATCCTCTGCACCTGCTGGAAATTGTGCGGCCTTGTTGCGGGGCAGCAGCAGTAATTGTCAGCCGTACGGAGGATTACAATCAGCAGCTACATGATCCTGTCACTGTCTGGGGATTTGGCGAGGCATATACTCATAATTCTATAGCTTATGCTCCCAGCCTAACCGAAAGCCCGGTAAAAGCTGCTTCTTTACGCGCTATGCAGATGGCCGGCATTACTATCGATGATATTAACCTGGTTTCATTGTATGATTGTTATACTATAACGGTATTAATAAGTCTTGAAGACATCGGCTTCTGCCCTAAAGGCAAGGGAGGCAGATTCGTTGAAAACACCGATCTTACTTATAAAGGCGACCTGCCTTGCAATACTCATGGTGGTCAGCTTTCTTGCGGTCAGGCTGGTTTTGCAGGCGGTATGTCCCACCTTACCGAAGCAGTACGCCAATTACGAGGCGAGGCAGGAGCACGTCAGGTTAATAAGAACCGCCTCGCACTGGTCAATGGCAATGGCGGGGTAATGAGCACAGAATCCTGTTTGATTTTAGGGAGGGTGTAATCATGACCTATTATAAAAATACTTTTGATCAAAAATTAGCCGCCGGTGAATTATGGCTGCAATTTTGTGCAACCTGCCAGAAGTTTGTTTTTTATCCGCGCAGTTTGTGTCCCTCCTGCTGGCAGCCTTTGACAGATTGGAAGCCAGTGAGCGGACGCGGCCATGTACACAGCTATACCATCGTCAATATTAGTGTTCTGCCAGAGTTTAAAGAGAAAACCCCTTATATTTATGCGCTAATAGAGCTGGAAGAAGGGTTCAGGATGCCCAGCAGCCTTATAAATTGCCCTCTTGATGAAGTTGAAGTCGGCATGCCGGTACAAATCACCTTTATTGACAGAGATTCTAAAACCCTTCCCGTCTTTAAACCCAGGGAAAGAACTGTGGCAGAAGCTATCAGTCTATGAAGAACTATTAATTAAATAACGAAAGGGGCAAGTTTGTGAGCATTCTCAAGGCTAATTTTCTGCTTCTGCTCACCGCAGCCATCTGGGGATTTGCTTTCGTAGCCCAAAGGGTTGGGATGGACTATTTAGGTCCGTTTACTTTTAATGGGATACGATTCTTACTGGGCAGTATATCTTTAATTCCGTTGTTATTATTTTTTCGCAGTGATTCTCGGACCTCACGGACAGAGTTTAAATATGAAATAAAAGCTGGTATTTGTGTAGGATTAATACTTTTCATGGCATCATCTCTGCAGCAGATAGGTCTCATATACACTACAGCCGGCAAAGCAGCTTTCATCACCAGCCTTTATATTGTGCTGGTTCCGCTATTAGGCATATTCCTGGGACAATCAGCCGGGAAGTGGACCTGGATAGGGTGTATGCTGTCCGTTACAGGGCTGTACTTTCTGTGCATCAAAGAATACGCATCTATCCAATTAGGAGACCTTTTTCAGCTTACGGGGGCATTATTTTGGGCCTTGCATATTCTCATTATTGGATATTTTGCCCCGAAAGTTGATACATTAAAGTTATCATTTTATCAGTTTATTACCTGTTCCGTACTCAGCCTTATAATCGCTGTTATCACAGAAACAATAGTAATTAATGATATTTTGGCAGCTTCAGTGCCTATCATATATGGCGGGGTTTTTTCGGTGGGAATCGCCTACACCCTGCAGGTATTAGGTCAGAAGCATTCGCCGCCAGCCCACGCCGCTATTATTATGAGTCTGGAAGCAGTTTTTGCAGTAATCGGAGGATTCCTGATCCTCAATGAAAGGATCGTGGGCCAAGAAATCCTGGGCTGTATTCTAATGCTGAGCGGTATGCTGGTATCTCAAATGCAGAGTTTGCATAAACCTCAAATCATGGAATCTGTATCCCCGCAGCCAAAAACGTAATAGACGGTTAGTCTCTTATTCATTTCTGGTTAAGAGCTTAAACGATTAGCGTGTATTTTTTTCAGCACTGCTTCTTCCATAACCACCATGAAAGCAGTTCTGGATAATGAAAATATGATTAAACCTGTCCAAATGATCCCGAAGGACATAAAATGCCCGCTGGTAAAGGGTTCATGATAAACAAAAACCCCTAACAGCAGTGCCATCGTAGGGCTAAGGTATTGAATAAAACCTATTATATATAGAGGCAGCCGTTTGGCACCAGCAGCAAACAATAGCAAAGGAGTGGCTGTAACCGCTCCGGCACCCATCAGCATCAAAGTGGTTGTTGACATAGAAAACTGAAAAGCGCCATTACCTGCATTATTAACATAAACTAAATAAACCAGGGCAAAAACACATGTAATCATGGTTTCCAGAGTCAGACCGGTAATAGCTCCTACGTTTACAACCTTCTTGAACAGACCGTATACTCCAAAAGTTATTGCCAGGGACAATGCGACCCAAGGAAAAGCACCATATTGAAATGTCAGGCAGAGTACTCCCACCACAGCCAGGAAAAAGGCCATGAGCTGCCATAATGATAAACGCTCATGCAAAAAGGCTATGCCCAACAGGACACTTACCAGCGGGTTTATATAATAACCCAGACTGGTTTGAACTATGTGATTCTCATTGACCGCCCATATATAGATTAGCCAATTAATATTTAGAATAATTGCAGCTACGAAAATGCTCGCCATTTTTCGTGGCTGCTTCGAGATCTCTCTTGCTTCACTTAAGAATGACCGTAATTTGCCGGTCACAATTAAAAGAATCAATAGAAAAATAAAAGACCAAATTATACGATGAGCCAGTATTTCCAACGCTGGAACATGCTGCAACAGCTTCCAGTATACCGGTAGCATTCCCCATAATATATAAGCCCCAATTGCAAAACCTATTCCATTAGCACGTTCTTTACGATTTTCAGGTGTCATTTCTAGTGCTCCTCACCCCAAGAATGCCATGATAATTATAGACTTGTACGGTTGCGGTGGCAATGGCTTATCTCACCAGTGTCAGGGGGCATTGACA
>JAQVWS010000181.1 GCA_028709585.1 Syntrophomonas sp.
AAGATCGATGACAAATATAAACTGAAACTGATTCACACTGTACGAGGGGTGGGTTATGTCTTAAAACATGAGTAAACCAGGTCATTTCGCAACGATATTAAAGATTATCGTTAAGACAATCTCAATCCTTCTAGTTCAGATCGCCAAAATCATTCTAATCTGGATCCCCAAGCTGCTGCAGCAGTTATTTCGGGCTATAAATATACGGATGCGTTTTTCCATAACTTTCAAGACCACCATAACCTACACCCTTATTTATTCCACGATATTACTTACATTAGGCCTTCTGATAATATCTGCGTTTGGATTCTTCCTGCTTTATGAGACAAATAAATCACTGGCCATGAACAGCCAGGTTATCAGTGCCTTAATTAACACCAGCACTGACATTCCTATTGACAGAATCAAGCAATATACTGATATTGAGCATATTCGAGTTGATTTGTTTAATGAACAAAATCACTTAATATATACAACGGACAGCGAAAACCAGTCCCAAGCTTCCTCACATCGCACCAGGCTGTCTCCCACTACCACCATTGATGATAGGCTTCATTTTGAAACCACTGCAAACCTTACTAAAGGCATCAGGAGAATGGAAGTGTCGAAACATTTGGCGGAAGAGATAGTCTACATGATGGGTTTAATAGCGGCAATTACAATCAGCTTTTTGCTGACTATAATATTAACCATCATAATTGGCTCGAGAACCAGCCGAAAAATGTTAAGGCCGATCGACAATATGACCAGGACGGCCCGGTCAATATCGGTTGGTGACCTCACCACCCGGCTGGATGTGGTTGAATCCCATGATGAACTTAAAGAACTGGCCGAAACTTTTAATGAGATGCTTAATCGCCTTCAGGCCTCTTTCGACCAGCAAAATACCTTTGTATCCGATGCATCCCATGAACTCAGAACCCCTATTGCCGTGATCCAGGGTTATGCCAACCTCTTAGAGCGCTGGGGAAAAGAAGATAAAGCTGTACTCCAGGAATCACTTGATGCTATCAAAAGTGAAGCTGATTATATGAAAGAGCTGGTTGATAAGCTCCTTTTCCTGGCCCGTACTGATAAGAATCAACAGAAACTCGAAACAACAACTTTTTCATTAGATGAGCTTGTAGACGAGGTTCTGAGAGATACCAAACTGATCTGTTCACATCATGAGGTAACAATAGGTCAAAATGAGATTATCAGAGTTAACGGTGATAGAGGATTAATTAAACAAGCCTTAAGAATTTTTATGGACAACAGCATTAAATATACACCGCCCGGCGGCTTCATAAATATAAACAGCATCTTGCAGGGCGAAAAAGCAATAGTTTCTATCGAAGACAACGGTCAAGGAATATCTGCCGCAGATTTGCCCTATATATTCAACCGCTTTTATAAAGCCGATAAATCCAGAAACAGAGAAACCGGCGGAGCAGGCCTCGGACTGTCAATCGCGAGTTGGATTATAGAACAGCACCGAGGAACAATTCAAATTAAAAGCATCGAAAATCAAGGCACCAAGGTCATTTTAACCTTACTAGCTGAGCTCTAAATCCGCCATCTTAGTAGCCTCTGTTTTACTGTCATATTTAAAACTATTCCTTTCGCAAACGCTCAGTCACAAACGGAATGAAAACTGGTCGCCGTTTGTGACTGATTTGGTACAATAAAACTAGGTGCGCAAGTAAACAACCGAGCCCTTTTTTAGGGTATATGCAGATTTGGCCTATTTTCAGAATTTCCTTAATCTATGACCGGATCATAGACGTGCGTTGTATCAATTCATATGATACTATTAACATTACAAAAAAATATTATTTAGCTGCTAAAGGAGTGGAACATGGATATTAAACCGATTAATAAGCTTAGACTATACGGTTTCAATAATCTCACCAAAACGCTGAGTTTTAACCTGTATGACGTCTGTTATGCCATCAGTCCTGAACATAGGCAGGAATATATTGAATATGTGGATGAGGAATATAACGCGGAAAGGCTGACCAAGATTCTAACTAAGGTAGCGAACATAATAGGCGCTACTATATTAAACATCGCTATGCAAGATTATGATCCCCAGGGCTCCAGTGTCACTATCCTGATTGCCGAAAATGATATACGTACCGAAATCTGCGGTGATTCAACTATGGAATCGCCGGGTCCGTTACCTGATTCTGTGGTTGCACATTTAGACAAAAGCCATATTACCGTTCACACTTATCCAGAAAGCCATCCCGATCAAGGAGTAAGTACCTTTAGAGCGGACATAGATATATCAACCTGCGGTCATATCTCGCCCCTAAAAGCCCTAAATTACCTTATCCACGTTTTTGGCCCAGATATTACTATTATTGATTATCGGGTAAGGGGTTTTACCAGGGATCTAGATGGCAAGAAGCTTTTTATAGATCACAAAATCAATTCTATTCAGAACTATATATCCAACAAGACCCGCAATCTTTATCAGATGATCGATGTAAATGTCTATCAGGATAATATATTTCATACGAAAATGCTTTTGAAAGAATTTGATCTGGATAACTATTTATTTGGAACAGCTAAACAAGACCTAAAGCCTAAGGAAAAAGTTAAGATAAAGAAACAAATAAAGAGGGAAATGTTAGAAATATATACCGGCCAAAATCTCCCCCGGTAGTGCTGAGTCTAACCGGCCGGTCACGGGGTAACCAATGTGCTCCGGCCTAACTTACCTTTCAGTCTTCATCATAAGAGTCGAGGTAGGAATATTTTTTACCACCGGTTTGCCACCCCAGAATACAGTCCATATTTACATTTTGGGTCGATGTCATTATAAGTCTGTCAACGTTCGGAAATCTCCCCTTTAATTCCTGAATCACTTCTTTGATCTCATATCTTTTATTGCCAATCTTCTCTGCCGCTACCATACAGGCACAATTTAGAGGCCATATCCCGTGTTCATTTGTAAACTTGGAGATAGCTTGTTCCTCCACGTAGTATAATGGCCGGATCAATTCTAAACCCTTAAAATTAGCAGACTTCAACTTTGGAAGCATGGTTTTAAAACTGCCAGAGTAAAACATGTTCAAAAGGGTCGTTTCGATAACATCATTAAAATGGTGTCCCAGGGCCAGTTTATTACATCCCAATTCCTGAGCCTTCGAGTATAAGGCTCCGCGGCGCATTTTAGCGCACATATAACACGGATAATCCGAGGCTATTTCATCAACGATGTTAAAAATATTAGACTCAAAAATATGAATAGGAATGTTTAATTGCTGACAGTTGTCAATCAATAATTTCCTGACACTTTCATGATAACCGGGATCCATAACAATGAATTCCAATTCGAAATTGCGATTGCCATGGCGGT
>JAQVWS010000182.1 GCA_028709585.1 Syntrophomonas sp.
TGTAGATATTCTTCAAACTTCTTTTCTAATTCTGACCGGCTAATCAATGGTGTTTTCATATATGTCGAAGGGTCTTCATTTAAGACCTTCAGTCGTTTGACATTTACCTGTGTTTTGCCATTAAAGTTGCCTATATCCCCCAGCAGTCCCAGCACATCTCCGGCCTGAAACTCCCCCGCAATCTGACAGTTCTCCCAGATCACCCCGTCGATATCTCCGGAAGCATCTCCCAGCTTAATATTATACATATCTTTACCGTCTTTGGTTTTGCGATGTACCTTATCCAAGAGCAGAAACTTGCCAAATATCTGTTGTCCCGTATTCATTGCTCTCAGTTCTCTAACCACAAATGGGCCTTTGTTTTCCAAAATATATCTCTCCTCATGCCTTTTTTATAGGGGACGGTTCTTTTGCCTGCATTTATTTCTGCCGTTCAACTGTGCTTTTGTTTATTCCCAGTAGGGTCGCAATGGCTCGCTGAGATAGTTTTGTTTTAGTGCGGAGGCAATTAATAACTTCACTTCTTAACTGTTGCTCATCCTTGATTTGTCCAATCTCTATGCAGATCGCATTATTACGTAAATATTCCTTCAGGTAGGCTCTGCCTTCTTCCAAAGTACGTACTGACTTCTCGTCATCACTATCAAGAAATGGTGTATCATCTATTTGCAGTGAAAACTTTTTAAATTCGCTTAATGCTTTACTCTGATCATCAGCAAACATTCCCAAAATATATGCAACATCCAACCAGTATGTGCCAGCCAATTGAATATAGTTTGACAAGCTGCTCCATTCGTAATCAGCTGCACTCCCGACTATACCAGCTTTTAAGGGATTGTTATGGATATACCTTATAACACCTAACAAATATCTTTGATCCTCAACGGGTTCACTTTTGAAACGATCCTGAAAAACATGTCCCACTCGATTGTATTTACAGTTATAGAACGACGCATACCGAACCGTTATACTCTTCATTATTTCCGCCAAATTTTCATTATAAGTATTCAATAATAAATGTACATGGTTATCCATTAGACAATAAGCGTACAACATGAAACTTGATTCCTTCTTTTTGGATTTAATGCCCTCCAAGAATCGTTGCTTATCATCTCTGTCTGCAAAGATACTTTTCTTTTCATTGCCGCGCATTATAACGTGATAAATTCCGGTATTACTCATTTTACGTGCCTGTCTGGTCATTAATAATCACCGTCCTTATATCCTTATATATTGATGATACTAAAAAATGACCCTGCAGGCAACAGAACCGTCCCCTTGGTTACTTGATTATTTTACTGGGTGAGAGTAGGAGGCTATTTTTAGTCCTGGTATTTCTTCCTTTAGAATATGGGCCAGCTCAGTAATTCCAAAAACCTCTCCTCCAGCCGGAATGTGTTTAAACAGCAAAGCCGGGTCTATGTTTAGATTACGCAGCTGAATCATGTCTACGCCGTTCTTTGATATAAAGTCCAGAAGCGCCTCAATTTCCTCTTCCCGATCCGTAAATCCTGGAAAAACAAGGAGGTTTAAGGCAACATGCCGCCCCTCTTTTTTCATATATTGTATGGATTCTTCCACATCACTAAGTTTATAGTTCACGGGGCAATGATAACGATTATAATTGTCCTCCCGACAGGAAAATACCGTAACCCTCATTGCATCCAATCCTGATTGGCAAAGCTTTTTTATCCCCGCAGTATATCCGGCGTTGGTATTTATATTAATCGTTCCCCGGGGCAGACTCTGTCTTATCTTCATAATCGCCTGCGCTAAATTATTAGCATTTAGCGAGGGCTCGCCCTCACACCCTTGCCCAAAACTAATAATTCCATCCTGTGCATGACTGAGATGCTCAATCCCTACTTCACTGATTTCCTCAACTGACGGGCTAAAGCTCAGCCGCTCCTGCGGAGAGTCGGTGTTAATATGACTTTCAGAAATGCAGCCAATACAGCCGGCATTACAGGCGTTCATAGTAGGAATCCCCGCTTCCCAACGGCCATAGAAGAGATTCTGGGCGGTATAACAACTGTATTGCAGAGAACATTTTGCCAGTTGCTTTACTATTCTGTTGGCAGGATATTTTTTTAACATCCGGTCAATTCGCTTGGGCAACCCTTCGGTATTGTAATAACAGGGATGCCACTTGCGGTGCTCATCACTCTGCACAGCAGCCGCCCAGATCTTCCCATCCTTAAACCCTACCGCAGCATAACCCATAAGGGGCAGCTCTGCATCTGTATTCTCGCTGACACACGCCGGCAACAAGGTGCGCGTGAAGCCCTGGGGCAGCAATGCTGCTACAGCCTGAACCTTTTTGGCTGTTGAGGCTGAAGATAAAAGGCTCAGTTGATCATTTTGATCCATACCCACCGGTATATGCCCTGGAATGCAGATCAAAGATGCGCCCTTGGGAAGGGGCATCATTTCCCCTTGCGCAGGCACTACCCAATCCACCCCGCTCCGCCCTAACATGTCTAACCGGCGGCTCTCTATTATTTCACCTTTAATATTGGCGTATAAAGTAAGAAACATATTTTAATCCCACCTCTTCTTTCATAGCCTAACCTATTTAAAACCATAAAAAAAGCCTCTTCATGAAAATAGGGGGATGTCCTATTGGTTTCCGTTATAAAAGGAAACCATAGAACATCCCCCTGTCTGGTTTTTACCGACGCAGATAGGCCAAGGGATCACTGGCTTTGTTTTCTTTTCTTACCTCAAAATGAAGGTGGGGACCAGTAGTTACCCCGCTAATTCCAACGGTTGCTAATATTTCTCCCTGTTTAACCTGCTGCCCCTTTTTAACATATGTCTTTTGGGCATGGGCATATAAGGTTTGTTTGCCATCAGGATGGTCAAGTATTACCGTAAGGCCATAAACCGGTTTATGCCCCGAAAAAGAAACGGTTCCTTCAGCTACTGCCTTAATAGGTGTCCCAATTTTATTGGCAATGTCGAGGCCGTGATGAAACCCCCCTTTTCGCCAACCATAGGCTGAACTAATTGTTCCCGCAATAGGCCATATTAATTTTGGCACCGATAAACCACGGGATGGTTCAGGTATTGCTTGTGCAACCCGAATATTATTGGAACCGGGAATATGTAAAATATCTCCCGTCATTAATAATTTAGGGTTTTTATCACGGTTGGCATTGACCAATGCGTCGGTGCTGACATAATAGCGTTTCGCCACATCGTACATTGTATCACCAGCAATTACCACATGGACCCCCCGTTGTACAACCGGTATCTTCACGACTGTCCCTATTTCAAGATTTGTTCTTTCATCCATTCCATTTTTCTGCATTAGAGCGTTTAGGTT
>JAQVWS010000056.1 GCA_028709585.1 Syntrophomonas sp.
GTCTTACTTAACCCTAATAAGATGCCATTTTCATTTAGTATTATAAAACAGTTGTCCTAATTAGTAAAGGTTTAGCTTAAATCGCATTTATTCCTGCAGTTATCCCCCATCATCAATAACCCCCCCTTAGCATTTTTTCAGCTGGACAATAATATATTTGAACAAATCTGAAGAAAATTGTTGATTTTTATCTGGCAATATAGGAGATAATGCTTTGATTCTTATTTTTAAAAAAAGAACCCTTGGCTTCATGGGCATCGGTATCCTTCTGACCGGTTTATCTTTCGGTGCCATAAATATGGCATTACATCCCCATATGAATCAATGGAAGCAAGAAAAAATTGTAGTTACAATGGTTGAAACCTCCCAAAAAGCGGTAGCCTTAACCTTTGATGACGGTCCCAACCCGGAAATAACACCTATGATACTAGATAGCTTAAAAAAATATAATGCCCAGGCTACATTTTTCATAATCGGTAATCATGCTGAAAAACAGCCTCAACTGCTAAAAAATATGGCGGAGCAAGGCCACGAAATTGGCAACCATAGCTATAGCCACAGTTATTCCGCATTCAGCCTCAATAAAATCGATATATTTCAAGCAGAACTTCATAAGACAGCCAACCTAATTGAAAAAATAACTTCGCAAAGGCCCGTTCTGTTCAGACCGCCTGGGGGTTACCTGTCAGATAATCTGGTTGATTTTGCCAAGAATGAGCAATTAATCATTGCTTACTGGACCTGGCAACAAGATAGCAAAGATTGGCAAAACGGCAATAAGGCAGCCTCAATAGCTGACCATATAATCAAGAACATCAACCCCGGGCAGATCATATTGCTTCATGACGGAACCAATAATAGTCTGGAAACAGCTAAGGCAGTGGATATTGTGCTGGATTCACTTACCAGGGAAGGATACCGATTCGTAACTGTGAGTGATTTAATAAAATTGGCTAATGAGGAATAAAGCTAATTTTAAGAAAATAAGAATGAATAGAGAAGGGAGGAATTAAAAATGCCAAAAATATTTGGGTTTTATGAGCTTAAAACCAGAAGCAAGTTAACTCTTATTGCGCTTATATCTTTTATATTATTAATCAGCAGTGTGGTTTACGTACAAGCCTACCACAAATTAAAACCTATCTATGAAGTCAAAACTGACAAGAAAATAGTTGCACTTACTTTTGATATTAGCTGGGGCAATAATACTCCCATTCCAGTCATCGATATTCTAAAAGCAAATGAGATAAAATCTACTTTCTTTCTATCCGGTCCCTGGGTAAAACAATACCCGGAAGTACCCCAAAGGATTCAGGCTGATGGGCATGAAATCGCCAGCCATGGTTATCGTCATATCAACTTGAGCAAGCTCAGCAAGAGTGAAATTAAGGATGAGATAACGAAAGCTCATAATAACATCAAAGAAGTTACCGGTGTAGATGCTAATCTGATCAGAACCCCAAATGGAGACTATAGTGATCAAGTAATTGAGGCTGCCCATGAAGTAAAATATGAAGTGATTCAATGGTCAACTGATTCTTTGGATTGGATGAATCCGGGGGTAAACAGTATAGTTGACAGGGTTAGCAAAAAGGTTCATCCGGGAGATATTATCTTGATGCATGCCAGTGATACCTGTAAACAAACTGTTGAAGCGTTGCCAATTATCATAAATAATTTAAAAGAACAGGGATATGAATTCGTAACCGTGTCAGAATTACTAAAACTAGGAACAGAATAGTTAACAAACGAAATCGGAGCCATTTAAGTCTCCTTAAATGGCTCCGATTATTTTGAGTCTGTTTCATCATCATCGATATGTTCCAATCCTATGTCTCTTAATATCTCATCGATGAGCTTTTTATCCATTCTTTTCCCTCCTTTATTGCCAATAGAGATACCTTATCTTAATACTGCTCACATTATATGAATTTAATAAATAAAAAATGATAAATTTTCTACATTTTTTTAGATTATTATTTTAAATTTTAATATATCTGTCGTTATTAATCTTTATGACCTGGCCATGTTTCTCCAGGCGCTGCAAATGCTTTAAAATCATCATCTTATGCCAGAATAATATATGAGGTTTGTCCTGCTTCCATTCATCAATAAAATTTTGGTCTGCAATATCGTTGACATCATGGGGCTCTCTTAAAAATCTTAGGATCTTTTCCTCTCTTTGCAGGGCAATATCCAGATAAGCCAGCAGTAAATCCTCCACCCCTGAATCAAATACCCTGGTATGGGAGCTTACTAATATTTGCGGTTTAAGAGCTATTAATTTATGAATGGAATCTATAAAAGCATCCAGATCGCAAAATTCTTCCCCATACCAGGGACCACGCGGAGAAGCATCAATATCAGCGGAAAACAGTATACTCTCCCGAGGAAAGAAAAATGAATAATGACCCGGGGAATGTCCAGGTGTATGGACAGCGGTGAGAGAGGTTTGACCCATGTTAAAAATGTCACCATCTTTAAATTCACCGGCTAATTGCATGGGTATATAACCATAATTGGCAGGCACATCAGCTGGTAATTCTGTAAACTCGTCCTCATCTTTTCTTTTGGGTTTACCCATTAAATCCTCCCAACGCTGGTAACCCGTCGATTTAATGTATAAATCCTCGTCCTGAAAAGCCCAGGCCTCTTCCCTTCCGGCTATTTTTCGGGCATTATTGAAAAAGCTTATGCCATTAATATGATCAAAATGGTGGTGACTGATAAAAAGCAGGTCTATGTCCTGTACCGGTAATTTGGCATAGGCGTTTCCGCCCGCTCCGGCATCAATCATAGCACTGACCTCATCATCTATGTACAATGAGTTACTATATGGAAATACAGACTGTACCTCGGGACGCACTACCTTAATTTGATTTGTTAACTCAATTAACATATATATATCCCCTATATGGCAAAAAATTATCGCTATCCAGCTTTTCTATCGGCAATAGTCCTCTCATATAGTATGGGGACGGCCCTTCTTATTTCAAAAAGGTCGCGTCCCCGCTTGACTAACTTAATGGAACTGTCTGCCAATAAAACACGATTAGCTTAAGTCTGTGGCAAAACTCATTCTATGGCTGACATTAATCCAGTTTATCAACCATATCCAGTACCATATCAAAGAAATACCGTAAATCTTCTTTATCATTGACCCCTGCTTTAAATCCCAGCTCTGGAAATCTTCCCATTCCGTTTATCTTAACGTTAACCAAATAAATGGCTTGATCTATATCTTCTTCCAGACTCTCCAGATCTATTTCTTCCCATTCTTCTTCTTCGAATGCATCTTCTAGATGCTTTAAATTCCCTGGAAACTGATTGTCGTCACTGTTTTCAACAATTTGAGATACGATAGACATTACCTGGTTTAGGCTCATCCCCAGCTCTTCTCTAAGGTGTAATATCTCGTTAGCAACTGGTGTTAATTTGAGAAGGTCTGAAAGATTAACCGGTTCACCCTTCCCCCATCTATTTTTCATAACGTCACCTCCGCCTCTATTTATGGTCGGGCACTAGTTGAGGACAGTTCTAATGCCCATATTCCATTTTACTTCCATCAGCTAAATTATATGTGAATACAAAATGAAAAAACAGTCTGTTTTTAGCTCAAGTCCTTAAAATTATATGCAACTGCATAGTTTAATCGCCCAGCCATTCAATCATTTAAGCTTCAACATATAATTGCAGATTCTAAACTATAGCATGATATTTTGATTCTTGCAATACTTGGAGACAGGAACTGGAATTGTTAAATTAAAGCAGAATACTGCAACAATAGTGCTGTTCGGCAAAATATTTTTTTGCTCTCCTGGGAGGGGTGGCAGCCGGAAATACTCTGGCCCTGGTTAAGCAAAGGATAACCCTGGAAATTTTCTGGGACTGATTATTTCAGCTTAGTTTCTGTCAATAGTTTATAAATATCCTGTTCTATCCGGCGAATATCTTCATTCTGCAAATTTCTTTCCTGATGCGGTATGGCGTTGCGAATAATACCTTTAACTGCTGCCGGCCTGGGACTTAAAATATATATTATCTCCCCCATAAGCAGAGCCTCGTCAATATCATGAGTAACAAAAAAAACACTCCTTCTGTCCTGCAGCCATATATCGATAAAAGCCTGCATTAGCCCTGTCTTCAGGTTCAAATCCAATCCTTTAAACGGCTCATCCATTAAAATAATATCAGCCGGATAGGCAAAGGCACGCGCAATGGCTACCCTTTGCTTCATTCCCCCGCTCAGCTGTTCCGGGTAATAATCCCTAAACTCATCCAGCCCCACCATATCTATATAGCTTGAAACAGTATCTATCCTCTGGCTCCTGGTCAACCGATCCTTGAGAACGAAATCAATGTTTTCTTCTACCGTTTTCCAGTCCAATAGCCTGGTCTCCTGGAATAGGTAGCTGATGGTTTTTTCCTCAAAACCACTAATTTGACCCTGGTCAGCCGGAAATACCCCGGAAATAATATTAAGCAGGGTGGTCTTGCCGCACCCTGAGGGGCCCAGGATGCAAATCAGCCGGTGTTCTTCCAGGGATATACTGAAGTCTCGGAGTACCTCCAGATCGCCGAAGCTTTTATAGATATTGTTTAAAATAAACGCCATTATTCTTAGACCCGCCTCTTAAGTTTATTTTCCAGGCGATTAATCAGATTCTCAAAAATAAAACTGATAATTATAGCAATTATAGTCCAGGCAAATACCTGAGCGGTTTCCAATTCAATTTTGGCAATCATAAGATTGGTGCCGATTGCAAAATAGGGCTGGCTGAGAATCTCTGCCGCAATGATCACTTTCCAGGTTATGCCCATGGCATTGGCAGCCCCTGCCAGCAGATAGGGCAAAATTGAAGGCAGATATAGTTCAAAAATAATGCGATAGGTTTTTACCTGATACATACGAGCCATTTCCAACAATTGCGAGTCAACATTTTTTATGCCCGCCAGCACATTGCTATAGATAATGGGAAATATCATCAAAAACGTTACGAATATGGGCACAATATCACTTTTAAACCAAATGATCGCCAAAATAATTACAGACATTACCGGTATAGTTCTAATCACCGTTACCCATGGTTTTAGCAGCCAGTAAACGGGGGCACTGAAACCGGCTGCCAGACCCATCACCAATCCGGCTGCACATGAAATCACAAATCCTATCAAGCCCCGTCCTATGGTAGCTCCCACCGAAGGCCAAAAATCAGGGTCATTAATTACCATCCACAGTTTAACCAGAGTTAATTCGGGGGAGGGTACTATCAGTTCCTGGTGCCAGAAAACAGCCAAAAGCTTCCATATAAGCACCAACATCAATATGGAAGCCAGGGTAAACAGTCTATTTTTGGTAGTAGAATTTTGCATCCGGTAGTTTTCCTCCTATAGAATCAGGTGAAAATTCCAGGAGAACCTGCAGGTATTTCTCAACCGCTGTTTTGGCCTCAATGCTGCTCATATATTTGAGATTCAAACGGGGAATTGCAGCAGCAGCAACATCAGCAGGTATGCCAATATCATGTTTTTTTACCAGGTCACCGGCATCGGCCGTATTCTGGTTAACCCAGGCAAGGGATTTTGCATACTCCTGCAGGAATCTTGCCATAATATCAGGATGTTGACTGGCAAAGTCGGTTTTCACTACCAAACAGGTCTGGGCAAAAGGTACCTCAGCACCGTTGATACGGGTCCATTCCTTCTGCATATCCAGGACAATCTGCATATCCTGATTCTTGTTAATAACGGTAGAGATCCAGGGCTCAGGCAAGACTGTTATCCTGCTTTTGCCGGCTATGGCTAACTGAGCCTGTTCCACCGGACTGGCAATATATTTTATGGTCAGATCTTTTTCCGGATCTAGCCCGTTTTTAGCAAGAAGGTATTTGAACACCAGATCAGAAGCCGCACCTTGTCCGGCTGCATCTACCTGCTGACCCCTTAGATCTTTCCAGTTGTCTATGGTTACACCTTGGGCCAGGACATACATTACTCCCCAGGTATTCATGGCTGCCATCTGATAGCCGGCTCCTTTGTTATAAAGCTTGGCGGCCATATTGGTAGGTATTGTAGCTAGCTCTATCTCGCCGGTTAAAAGCTTGGCACTTAATGTATCGGGGTTCTGTTCGATCAGGTAATCGACCTTGACGTTATCACCCAGCGACGGCTTTTCATCCATCATTTTGATCATTCCTACCGCCGTCGGCCCTCTTAAAACCGCTGTCTTAACGTTAATTAACTCCGGAGACGACCCTTGCCCGGCATCTTTCGACTTGGTGGGCGTACAACCAGCCATTGAAAATATAAACAGACACATAACCATAAATAACAGCATAATTCTTTGCATGTTTTTTTATATATTTTCCTTTCTTGCTTACCATTTTTTAAACTATATAGCATAATTAAGGTTTTCACAAATTACTGTTTGCTGCTTTAATTAAGGCAATCAGTTTTTTATTATGCAGATTTTGGTTTTTCATGTTAATAATATATAATAATGAGCTATAGAAAAATAATAAATATTTATTGCAACGAAATGAGTGATATTAATGGACCTGTTAATCAAGCCCATCACTAAACTTAATTCCGTAGTCAGCATACCCGGAGACAAATCCATATCTCACCGCAGCGTAATGATTGGAGCCATCGCTGATGGAGTTACCGATATCCAGAACTTTCTGCCGGGGGAAGACTGCCTGAGCACAGTGCGTTGTATCCGTCAACTGGGTATCGAGGTTAATGAAATAACCCCCAGCCATTTACAGGTTATAGGCAAAAGGTCCACCGGCTGGCAGGAACCTGAGAACTTGCTGGATGTGGGTAATTCCGGAACCACTATACGTTTACTCGCCGGACTTTTGGCCGGGCAGGATTTTTTCTCGATATTAACCGGTGACGATTCAATCCGCAAACGACCCATGGCCAGAGTTGCAGAGCCGCTGCGGCAAATGGGAGCCCAGGTATGGGGCCGCCATGAAGGACGCTATGCCCCGCTGGCAATTAGAGGCGGCAATCTGAAAGGCATCCATTATACCACCCCGGTAGCCAGCGCCCAGATCAAGTCTGCGCTTCTGCTAGCCGGTCTGTTCGCCCAGGGTGAGACAGTGGTCACTGAACCTGCTCCTTCGCGAGACCATACTGAAAAAATGTTGCAGGCTTTCGGCGCTTATATTGAAACAAACGGCTTAACCGTCGTAGTCAAGCCGAGTTCCTTGACTGCCCGTCCGATAATAGTCCCCGGCGATATTTCATCAGCCGCCTTCTTCCTTGTGGCCGGTGCCATTATACCCGGCTCCAGTATTACGGTTAAAAATGCAGGTTTGAATCCTACCCGTACAGGCATACTGGATGTACTTGCAGAAATGGGAGCCCGGATAACTATTGCCAATGAGCAGGAAAGTTCTGGTGAACTGATGGGTGATATCACAGTAGAGGGACGAGCTCTGAAAGGAGTCGTTATTGCGGGTGACCTTATCCCTCGCCTAATTGATGAAATCCCAGTTTTGGCCGTAGCCGGAACAGTTGCAGAGGGCCATACCATTATTAAAGACGCTGCCGAATTAAAGGTAAAAGAGAGCAATCGCTTAAATGCCATTGCAACTGAGTTAAACCGCTTTGGGGCAGATATCCAAGAAAGCAATGACGGTCTGATAATTAAAGGCCAGCGTCGCTTTAACGGAGCCGTATGCAATTCCTATAATGACCACCGGATTGCAATGGCCTGTGCCCTAATGGGACTTGTGGCTTCCGGCCAGACCATAGTTAAGGGAGCTGAATGCATTGATATTTCGTTTCCTGGTTTTGAACAGGTTTTAAACAGCCTGAGAAATGATTAGAAACCATATATTATTTGAAGCTGGACAACAGCTATAAGGAGTTGTTGAGGAATGGTAAGGGTTGAACTGGGGGAACGGAGTTATGATATATATATCGGGGAATGCTGGCTGCCCCGATTAGGTGAGCTGCTGGCATTTATTCCCCAAACTACACAGCTAATAATTGTAACCGATGAAAACGTTAACGAACTATATGGGGCGCGAGTGCTGGAAATAATCCGAAATGCTGGTTTTCAAACTGTATCAGCAGTAATCCCGGGCGGCGAAGGCTGTAAGAACCTGGATACCTCTGCCTGGCTATATGAACAGATGATAGCTGCTGGTTTGGACCGCAAATCAATATTACTGGCACTGGGCGGCGGCATCGTAGGTGATGTGGCCGGATTTGCGGCTGCTACCTATATGCGGGGTATTGATTATATCCAAATCCCTACCACCCTTTTGGCTCAGGTAGACAGCAGCGTAGGCGGCAAGACCGGAGTTAATCTGCCCTCGGGCAAAAACCTGGTTGGCGCCTTTTACCAGCCCAAACTGGTTTTTATTGATGTGGCTTTTTTAAAAACCCTATCAGCAAGAGACTATCTAACCGGTCTGGCTGAAACTATTAAGTACGGTATCATCTGGGACCAAGAATTCTTTGGCTATCTGGAACAATACCGGGAACCAATAAAAAGGCGGGATCACCAGTGCTTGATGCATATAACCTCCCGTTGTTGCTCCATTAAAGCGAAAATAGTAGGTCAGGATGAAACTGAAAGCGGACTACGGGCTTTATTAAACCTGGGACATACCTTTGGTCATGCTTTTGAAGCTCTGACCAAGTATCAGACCTTTACCCATGGCGAAGCGGTAGCAGTAGGCATGATCTATGCAGCGCGGCTGGCCTGTCACCTGGGCATGATTGCGAGCAAGGATTTAACCCGCATTACCGACTTGATAAAATTCTTTGGCCTGCCGGATTCTTTTGGTTCTCTGGACATCGGAAGTATTATCACCCAAATGCGCAAAGATAAGAAGAATATAGGCGGTAAAATCCAGCTCGTCTTACCTGTGGCTATCGGCCGCAGTCAGATCTTCAATGACATTAGCGAAGCTGATGTTGCTATGATTCTGGCGGCAGATATTTAATGATAAAATAAATTAATTGCACTATCCTCTTATATATGTTAGTATGTGTAGTAATTTCATCTGCTAATGACCATGAAGGAGCAAAGTAAGTTAACTCCAGCTTTGCAGGGAGAAGGCGTCACCGACTGCAAGCGCCTTTAAAGCATGATTAACTGAAGTTCTCTCCGGAGTTGCAGGCTGAAATCCCTGGCGGGGATGTGTAGGCTGTGCCGTAGGCTTCCAACGTTAATAGGAAGAGGGTATCGGAACAATAGTTCCCGCACCTTTAAAAAGAGCGGATTTGTACATAGTACAGATTAACTTGGGTGGTAACGCGGCAAGCGAAGGCTTTTCGTCCCTTGGGATGAAAGGCTTTTTTTATTATTAGGCGAACTGTTTCCCGTACCTTTAATGAGTGGATCCCTCGTGGATCAATCAGGGTGGTACCACGGAAGCCCATAGCTTTCGTCCCTTTGCGGATGACAGCTATGGGCTTTATTTTTGTCAGATATAAATTAAAA
Organism: Syntrophomonas sp.; assembly: GCA_028709585.1. Classification (GTDB taxonomy): domain Bacteria; phylum Bacillota; class Syntrophomonadia; order Syntrophomonadales; family Syntrophomonadaceae; genus PHAA01. Next base: position 9,467 of record JAQVWS010000056.1, read on the forward strand.
GGAGGATTTTCTAATGGTCATTGTCATGAATATCCGGTCGAGTAAACAAGATATTGAGGCAGTTAACAAAAGACTGGCAGACTTAGGGTTTCGGACCCAGGCTATCCAGGGGGTTAAACGAATTGTAATTGGAGCGGTGGGAGATGAAAATACGGCTGATTCCCTGCTATGTCTGGGACAGATGCCGGGGGTGGAAAAAATAGTGCCTATAATGAAGCCCTACAAGCTGGTGAGCCGGGAAGCCAGAGAAGAAGACACCGTTATAAACGTTGGCAATGTCAAGATAGGCGGTGAATCTGTCACTGTTATAGGCGGTCCTTGTGCCGTAGAAAGCCGCGAACAACTTTTGACTGCCGCCCGTCAGGTTAAAGAGGCTGGCGGCCATATAATCAGAGGCGGAGCCTTCAAACCCCGCACTTCACCCTATAGCTTCCAGGGCATGGAAGAAGAAGGGCTTAAAATATTGCGGGAAGGCTCCCTGGAGACTGGATTGCCGGTGGTTACGGAAGTTATTGATGAATATAGCCTGCATCTGGCCATGGAATATGTTGACATACTTCAAATCGGAGCTAGAAATATGCAGAACTTCCGCTTACTCAAGGCTGCCGGTCAAATTAATAAACCTATCCTGTTAAAGCGGGGCATGTCAGCCACTATCGAGGAATGGCTTATGGCCGCTGAATATATAATGTCCGAGGGCAACGGCCAAGTAATCCTTTGCGAGCGCGGCATCCGCACCTTCGAAACCGCCACCCGCAATACTCTGGATTTAAGCGCCGTGCCGCTGGTCAAAAGGCTAAGTCACCTGCCGGTAATTGTTGATCCCAGCCACGCTACCGGTGACCGCCAACTGGTTATGCCAATGTCCCTGGCTGCTATTGCCTCCGGAGCAGACGGTCTTATCCTGGAAATGCATCCGGAGCCGTCTAAAGCCTTGTCTGACGGCCCTCAGTCACTTACTCCGGAGGGATTGGCTGACTTAATGGCTCATTTGCACAGAATCGTACCCGCAGTCGGAAAATATCTTGCTTAGCTTGAATATCCTGCACTGAAGCAAAGGAATGAGGAATGATATGATAAAAAACATGGCTTATCTGGGACCACCGGGCACCTTTTGCCAAGCAGCCGCTCATCGTTATACCGGCATGAATAACGGGGAACTGATTCCCTACCCCTCCATTGATGGCGTATTCTCGGCTGTTGATCGGAGAGAAACAGACTTGGGAATAGTGCCTATTGAAAACTCTTGCGAGGGAGCGGTCAATCTAACCCTGGACTTGCTGGCTTACGAATACAACCTGAAAATAATAGGCGAGGTAGTTCTGCCCGTGCAACAAAACCTGTTAATCCAGCCTGGTCTGGAACTCTCAGCTATATCTCGAATAATCTCACATCCCCAGGCTCTGGCTCAATGCCGCAAATTTCTGTCAGTGAATTTTGCAGACATCGAATGTATTGATGTCTCCAGCACTGCTGAAGCGGCTCGTCGGGCAGCAGAATCAGCTGAAAGCTGGGCAGCTGTGGGAACTGAGAAGGCTGCCCGGGCTTATGGCCTGGAGGTTGCAATATCCGATATTCAGGATCAGCAAAATAACGAAACCCGCTTCATTATCTTAAGTGCAAGCGGGGACGGTTCTGGCTTGTCTATGGAGAACCCCAAGACTTCTCTTTTGCTGTATTTACTTAACCTCCCCGGAGCATTATTTAAAGCCCTGGAGCAATTCTATATAAATGATATCAACCTGAGTAAAATCGAATCCAGACCGGCCCGAACCCGAATAGGCGACTACCTTTTTTTCATTGATATCGAAGGACATAAATCGGAACTCCGGGTTATAAAAGCACTGAAAGGGTTGCAAGAATTAGCTCATGATGTGCGCATACTGGGCTCATATCCCGCAGCAACTGCCCGGTAGATTATAATCTCAAAGCCAATATTCACTCTTAAGAAGGATATAACATACTATGCATTATATTCTATAAGGAGGTGATTAGCTTGCCGAATCCAAGGCACGTTCACGAATTTCTGAGCAGCACCAGAATCAGGGATTCACATACGCACCGCTTTGCAGGGGTTACCTTTGGTGGGATTTTATTAGCTAATGGCAGGCATCGGCACAGGTTCTCAACAAATACCGATTTTTACAATGACCATATTCATGTAGCCAGAGGTATTACCGGTCTCGATATCTCTGTAGGCAACGGGCGGCATATTCATTATATCGCTTCGAGAACAACTCTCAACGATAACCATCGCCATAACTACAGGATGGCCACTATGATTGATGATCCAACTGGCAATTAAGCCAGACCCAACTTTTTAGGTTAAACTAAAAGGCTCACCTGGTAAATTGAATTAATTTGATTAGGTGAGCCATATATTTTGGATTATGGTTGCAATCAGTCATTCTTAAAGTACATTACAGTTGAATGAGCCAAAAGTTTACCTGCTGTATTTGTGATTCTCACTTCTCCATATACATTTCTTCTGCCGTTTTTGATTACCCTGGCTTCTGCATAAATATCACTTTCTTTGCTGGGGCTAAGAAAATTAGTTTTAACTTCTATAGTGGAAGTCTTGCCTGAGGTTCCCAATCCCGTTAGAGTAGAAATTGCCCAAAAGAAAGTCATATCTGAGACGGTCATATAAACAGAACCATGAGTCGTATTCCAGAAGTTGGTCAAGACCGGATTATATGGGGTTAATGATTTACAATAACCTTCTTCAATCTCTACTACTTGCACATTAAAATACTGATTAATTGGTATTTTATTAATATAATCCTGAAGCTCCTGAAGTGTTACCTGCATGCTCTTCTCTCCTTTATAATGTAGTAAACATATACATTTTTCGCATAATTTAGGCAATGCGATAGCTTAATGTTATCCTATTCTGCCTAAAAATTAAAGGGAATAGTTAATAAGCGGCCTGTGAAATATAGAATTTGCTATATATTAAATATTTAGTTGTATGGTTGAATAATACTCGGAGCTGTATCTATGGTCCCCTGACGCATCTGCAACCGTTAATTCTATTGATGATGTTACAGACTGCCAGCGACGCCCGGTTAATGGTATAATGAAGCAATTAGAAAGATTTAATGAAGTCATTGGAAACGGAGTACCTGTAGTGAATTTGGATGATGACCTCTCCATTATGCATTGTGATTTGGACGCGTTTTTTGCAGCGGTTGAACAGAGGGATAACCCTGAGTTAGTAGGGAAACCGGTTATTGTCGGTGGTCAGCCGGATACGCGCGGGGTGGTATCCACCTGTTCTTATGAGGCACGTAAATTTGGCATCAGGTCGGCCATGCCTCTGTCCCAGGCTCGCCGTTTGTGTCCGGAGGCGGTTTTTCTGCCGGTGGCTATGTATCGTTATCAGGAAGCTTCGCGACAAGTCTTCAATATTTTTAGCACATATACTCCCATTATCGAACCTCTGTCTATAGATGAAGCCTTTCTTGACCTCACTGGCTGCACCGGTGTTTTTGGTTCTATGCAGAACATAGCTCAACAGATTAAAGCCCGCATCAAATCAGAAGTTGGCCTAAATATTTCAGTTGGCATCTCTTACAACAAGTTTCTTGCCAAATTGGCCACCGAACTGGGAAAGCCGGATGGCCTGCAAATAATTACCCGTTCCGAAACAACCGCGATATTGAATCCGCTGCCGGTATCTTATCTGTGGGGCGTCGGGGAAAAAAGCCGGCAGCAATTGCAGAGAATGGGAATAAATACGATTGGCGAACTTGCTGAGATGGACCCAGCAGTGTTGGAACGTCAGATGGGTGCCCACGCCCTTGTTTACTGGGAATTGGCTCATGGGATTGATAAACGGGTGGTAGAGGTTGGTCAAGAACGTAAATCGGTGGGCAGAGAGATTACATTCCAACAGGATATTGATGATAGTTCGGAACTGGAGACTGTCCTTTTAGACCTGGCAGGTCAAGTAGGCAGACGATTGCGCCGCCAAAAGATTGCAGCTAGAACATTTACCTTAAAGATAAGATACAGTAATTTCAAAACCCTAACTCGCCGTATAACATTGCCTTGGGCTACCAGCAATGACGAAGCTATTTTTAAGGAAGCCCATGATTTATTTAAGAAAGTATTTACTTTCGGTTCCAGAATCAGACTTCTGGGGCTTTATGCCAGCACCCTAAACGCTGCTGACGAGCTTATACAAGGTGACCTTTTTGCATCCGAGCAGCATAATAAGAAAGAAACTCTTGATCAGGCTTTGGATCAAATACGGGATCGTTACGGAGAAAAAATTATAACCCGAGCAAGCCTTTTGCATCGACCTGATCATGGAGA